>JBBTLC010000218.1:0-1533 GCA_038068875.1 Deltaproteobacteria bacterium | reverse complement strand
ATCTGCGGCCAGTGCAACTCACCTTATTCCCCGACTGCCGAGGAACTTTTAAAACTCGGCTTGAGGGAAGTACCGTTCAAGATGGGTTTCTACAAAGGCAAGGGTTGCAACGCCTGCGACCGCACGGGGTACAGGGGGCGGACGGGTGTTTTTGAAATATTAGTTTTGAATTCCGAGATAAGGGAATTGATAGCCAATAACGCGGCCGAGGACGCAATATTAAAGGCCGCCGTCTCGGCCGGCATGAGGCACCTCATAGAGGACGGCGTGGAAAAGGCCAGGCAGGGCATAACCTCGATAGAAGAGATATTGAGGGTGTTGTCGCTTCGGGAGGACGAGGGCGTTTTAATATGCGCGAGTTGCGGCGGGAGCATAAGAAGCGATTTCACGACGTGCCCTTATTGCGCCGCGGCGGTTATGAACAGGTGCCCCTCGTGCGGCAAGGCGAGGGAGCATAACTGGAAGTTCTGCCCGTATTGCAGGGTGGATTTTTTAACGGCAAGCCCGCGCGGCAATTGAATGGACGGGAAAAGAGACCGTAATATATTCCCTTACCGCCGCATAACTCCGCAAAAGGCGATGTTCGTTAGAGCGAAATTTTACATGAATCCCCTGTTTTATGGTATAAATTAAAGGCATTTTGGAATTCAATCAATCGAGGCAAGATTCAATGCTTAAGGTGGCAATCATAGGCGGAAGCGGGTACACGGGCATGGAGTTGCTGCGCATACTTTCCGCTCATAAGTCCGTAAAGGTAGGAATCGCGACGTCGAGGCAGTATCGCGGAAAGTCCGTTGGCGAGGTGTTTCCTTCTCTTAACGGATATTTCGACGGCCTCGTGTTTTGCGGGCCGAATGAGTTTTCAAAGCAGGACGCCGAATTATTTTTCTCAGCCCTGCCGCACGGCGAGGGCATGGAGTTCGTCCAGAAACTGCTTTCAGCGGGCAAGCGCGTCATTGACTTGAGCGCGGATTTCAGGCTCAAGTCGTTAAAGACATATAAAGAATGGTACGGCGAGCATAAGGCCGCGGCTCTTCTTAAGGACGCTGTCTACGGCCTTCCCGAGCTTTTCAGGGACGAGATAAAAAAAGCGGCCTTCGTGGCTAATCCCGGCTGTTATCCGACAGGGGCGGCATTGGGACTCGCGCCTCTTTTAAAAAAAGGCGGGAAGTCTCTCATAGACCTTGGCTCGATAATAATAGACGCTAAAAGCGGAGTGTCAGGCGCCGGGCGCGGCGCGGTGCTCGATACGTCTTTTGTCGAGGTATCGGAAGGTTTTAAGGCATATAAGGTGGCATCTCACCGCCATACGCCCGAGATAGAGCAGACCCTTTCGATGCTTTGCAAAAAGAAAATCTCCGTTACTTTTACGCCGCATCTTCTTCCCGTGTCGCGCGGGATATTGAGCACCATATACATAGGGCTTAAAAAGGGATTAAGCACAGGGGAGATTCTCGATATTTACAATTCCTTTTACAAGGACGAACAGTTTATCCGCATTCTTCCTGAGGATTGTTTTCCCAATATCCTGAA
>JBBTLC010000217.1:0-2519 GCA_038068875.1 Deltaproteobacteria bacterium | reverse complement strand
CAAACTAACAGCATGCTCCTTCAGGCAACTCGTCCGCCCTTCAAAATCTCCTTTAAAAACCTTCCGGTATGAGAGGCTTTTACCATCGCGACTTCTTCAGGCGTGCCTTGGGCTACTATGTGTCCTCCGCCTGAGCCTCCTTCGGGGCCTAAGTCTATCAAGAAGTCCGCGAATTTTATGACGTCCAAGGTGTGCTCGATGATGATTATGGTGTTGCCCGCGTCGCGAAGGCTCTTTAAGACGTTAAGAAGCATCTGTATGTCGGCGAAGTGAAGCCCTGTCGTGGGCTCGTCCAGTATGTAGAGGGTTTTTCCGGTCGCCCTCTTTGAAAGCTCCTTCGAGAGTTTTATCCTCTGCGCCTCGCCTCCGGAAAGGGTCGTCGCCTGCTGGCCGAGTTTTATGTAGCCTAATCCGACGTTATTCAAGACAAAGAGTTTTTCCTTTATGTAGTGGATGTTTTCGAAAAATTTCAATGCCTCGCCAACGGACATGTCGAGGCATTCGGAGATATTTTTCCCTTTGTATCTGACTTCAAGGGTTTCCCTTTCGTAACGCGCCCCGTTGCAGGCGTCGCAATGCACGTAAACGTCGGGGAGGAAATGCATCTCGACTTTTATTATGCCCGCCCCGGCGCACGTCTCGCACCTTCCGCCTTTTACGTTGAAGCTGAACCTGCCCGTGCCGTAGCCCCTTACGCGCGATTCCGGGAGCATGCTGAAGAGGGTCCTTATCTCGGTAAAAACGCCGGTATATGTGGCCGGGTTGCTTCTCGGAGTCCTTCCTATGGGGGATTGGTCGATTGATACGACCTTGTCTATGTGTTCGAGGCCTTTTATGGAATCGAGTTTCCCGGCTTTTTCTTTCGAGCCGTAAATGCGTCTCGCGAGGTTCGTGAAGAGGGTATCCATGACGAGCGTGCTTTTACCCGAGCCCGAAACCCCGGTAACGCAGGTTATGAGGCCGATCGGGATTTTTACGTCTATGTTTTTGAGGTTGTTTTCCTTGAGCCCCTTTAGAAGAAGATGCCTTCCGTCGGATTTTTTTCTTTCCTTGGGAATCGGTATCGAAAGTTCGCCTGTGAGGTATTTTCCCGTAATAGAGGAGGGATTTTCGCATATCTCGGAGATGGTTCCCTTCGCCACGACCTCTCCTCCGGCCGCGCCCGCGCCCGGCCCCATGTCAACGATAAAATCAGCGGTCCTCGTGGTGGCCTCGTCGTGCTCCACTACTATGACGGTATTGCCGAGGTCTCTTAACCTTTTGAGCGAATCGAGAAGGCGCCGGTTGTCCCTTTGATGAAGCCCGATCGAGGGCTCGTCGAGCACGTAGAGGACTCCGGTAAGCCCGCTTCCTATCTGGGTCGCGAGGCGTATTCTTTGCCCCTCGCCGCCCGAGAGGGTCTTGGCTTTTCTCTCCAGGGTCAGGTAGTCGAGTCCCACGTTCGAGAGAAAGGCCAGCCTCTCCCTTATCTCTTTTATTATCCTTCTCGCTATTTCTTCTTTTATGGGGTCGAGTTTGAGATTCTTGAAAAATTCAATAGCCTCTTTTACGGGCATTCCGACGACGTTGTTTATGGATTTTTTGCCGACCTTTACGTGAAGGGATTCTTTTTTCAGCCGGCTGCCTTTGCAGAGAGGGCAGGGCTGCGAGTTCATGTAGCGCTCAAGCTCCATTAAGGCGTCTTCGGAATCGGCAGAGGCGCGCCTTGTTTCGAGGTAGGGCATCACCCCTTCGAACGGCTCGGTAAAGGCGTAGAGTTTTTTTCCGCGCGCGTATTCGAACCTAATCAACTCGTCTTTGCTTCCGTTAAGTAGCGCGTTCTTAGCCGCTTTCGGGAGTTTTTTGAACGGAAGCGACGGGTCGAATCCGTAGTGGCCGGCAAGGGCGTTTATTACGTGCTCTCCCCACGAAAGGCCTTTTTTGCCGCTTCTTTTCGCCCACGGCAGTATCGCGCCCTTTCCGAGGGGGAGGTTTTTATCTATCACGAGTTCCGGGTCGAAGTATGGTTTTTCGCCGAGGCCAACGCATTCCGGGCAAGCCCCCTGCGGGCTGTTGAAGGAAAAAAACGCCGGCGTTATTTCCGGGTAACTTATGCCGCAGTCGGCGCAGGAAAGTTTTTCGTTGAAGAGTTCCGCGCCTTTGTCGTCGTATTCCACCTTTATGATGCCGCCCGAACGCCCGGCCGCTATCTCAAAGGATTCCGCGAGCCTCGTCCTTACCCCTTCGCGAGCCGTTATTCGGTCCACAATGACGTCTATCGAGTGTTTCTTTTTCTTGTCGAGAACCGGTATTTCCTCGAGGCTTCTTAAGTGCCCGTCTATCCTTACCTTGGTGTAGCCGTCTTTACGGAGTCCTTCGAGTTCTTTTCTGTATTCGCCTTTCCTGCCCCTTACTATCGGCGAGAGTATCTGTATCTTCACTTGCCGCGCGAGTCCTTCGTTAAAGACCCTGTCCACCATCTCATGGATGGTCGTGTTGGCTATTATTTTGCCGCATTGATGGCAGTGCGGAACTCCGGC
>JBBTLC010000216.1:7961-15577 GCA_038068875.1 Deltaproteobacteria bacterium | reverse complement strand
AATAGGGTGTAATCGCGGGATGAATTGAGGAATAGATGAGATACAAGACAATCATTTGCCCTGTTGACGCCACGGAACTTTCGGAGTTGGCCATAGACCATGCGGTACATATTAGCAAGGTCTCGGAGGCAAAACTCGTATTGCTGCATGTCGTTGAAAAATGGTATCGCGGGCTGGACGTGGTCGGAAAGTCGGATGAGTGGAAAAAGTTGCACGATGAGTGGATGGAAGAAGGCAGAGACCTGCTGAATAAAAAAGCCGCAAAATTGAGCGATGTGAAAAATATGGAAACAGTTCTGCGCGACGGAGACGCGGCGCACGAAATCGTGGCGGAAGCCTCGGAGCGGGCGGCCGATATCATAGTCATGGCGACACACCGCTATTCCAGGATTGGAAAGATCTTCTACGGCAGCGTTGTGGATAAAGTGACTAAACACTCGCCTTGTCCTGTTTTATGGATTTTTAAGTAAGTGCTCTTTCCGGGTTCCCGCTTCCGTCCGCCTTATTGATTGGCGGAGCGGACGGGAATGACAAAGGGCAACGGACGATAACAAGGGGGCTCGAAAGAGCCCCCCTTGTTTTTTTAATTCAAGCCTTTTTATGGTATTATTGAGGTCATGGAAATTAAAAGAAGAAAAACAAGGCCTTTGAAGATAGGTCATGTAACGGTCGGAGGCGATTCTCCCGTAAGCGTCCAGTCCATGACGAACACTCATACGGCTGACGTTTCCGCAACCATCTCTCAGATAAAGCGCCTCGAGGAGGCAGGGTGCGAGATAATAAGGGTCGCCGTGCCTGACGAGGAGTCGGCCCTCGCCATCTATGAAATCAAGAAGGCGATAAATATCCCTCTCATAGCTGACATACACTTCGACTGGAAGCTCGCTTTGAAGAGCCTCGATTCGGGGGCTGACGCGTTAAGGCTTAATCCCGGGAATATCGGAAGCGTCACCCGGATAAGGGAGGTCGTAAAAGCGGCCTCGTCAAAGGGCGCGCCCATAAGGATAGGCGTAAACGCCGGGTCTCTTGAAAAGGACTTGCTCGAAAAGCACGGACATCCGACCGCAGAGGCCATGGCGGAGAGCGCTTTACGGCACATACGCATTCTCGAAGACGAGGGGTTTAGCGCCATAAAGGTTTCTCTTAAGGCATCGAGCGTGCTTAAGACAATCGCGGCTTACAGGCTTCTTGCGGGAATGGTGGATTATCCCTTTCACGTTGGCATAACCGAGGCAGGGACTCTTTTTTCAGGCACGATAAAATCCTCGGTAGGGTTAGGGGTTCTTTTTTCCGAAGGTCTCGGAGACACCTTGCGCGTTTCTCTTACCGCCGACCCGGTAGAGGAGGTAAAGGTAGGGTGGGAGATACTTAAGTCCTTAGGCCTGAGACGGAGGGGCATTAGCGTCGTGTCGTGCCCGACCTGCGGCAGGATAAAGATAAACTGCGAAAAGTTGGCTCTCGAGGTCGAGAGAAGGCTCTCGCACATAAAAGAACCCATAACAATCGCGGTCATGGGTTGCGTTGTGAACGGCCCGGGCGAGGCCATGGAGGCGGACGCCGGGATTGCGGGAGGCGACGGGGTCGCTCTTTTATACTCTGGCGGCAAGGTTTTAAGGAAGGTCAGGGAAATCGAGGCCGCGGACGCGCTGGTGGAAGAGGTGGAGCGCATCGTGAAGACCGGACGTTCGTCCGCCTAAGGCGGAGGCATGAGCGGTTCGGTCTTATAATTTGTTGACATATAATTAAACATGATTTATATTTAATTATCCATAAGGCGTAAAGGGGGATTTCATTGCCCGGCCGGCCGGTTAAGGAGTTTAATGTTATGGGAGCTTCGAGAAATATCGCGGCGTTATTCACGGCGATTATTTTTTTTGTGATTTCCGGGTGCGCGCAGACGCGCGTCGTCATGAGCGAGGGCGATAAATTTGCCGCAAGCGGCGCGTGGGACGACGCCGCGGTTAAGTACGGCGAGGTGTTGAAAAGCGAGCCGGATAACGTCGAGTACAGGATAAAATACTTAAGGGCCAAGGGAGAGGCCGCCATAATCCACTACGATAAAGGGATTAACTATTTGGGCGCGGCGGATTACGATAATGCTATTTCCGAATTCAGAATCGCGCTCATGCTCGACCCGAGCTTTAAAAAATCGGACGAGGCGGTAAAGAAGGCGGTGAATCTCAAGGATTCGGGATATCAATACAATAAGGGCATGGAATTCCTCAATGACAATAAAAAGAAAGAGGCGCAGAAGTCATTTAAGCAGTCATTAAAGTTAAACCCGCTGAATTCTTCGGCCAAGGCGGAAATGGAGAAACTCAAGAGGGACGAGGAAGTCGTAATGGACGGCTACGGCCTCGACATAAAGAGCGGAAAACCCATAACCCTCGAATTCAAGGACGCGAGCGTAAAGAGGATATTCGAGGGGCTCTCCAAGCTCTCCGGCATAAACTTCGTCTTTGACGCCGACGTGAAAGACGTTAAATCCGGAATATCTCTGCATGACGCCACCTTCAGGCAGGCCCTGGACCTTCTTCTCTCGACGGCCGGCTTCTCCAAGAAGGTCGTGAGCGAAAACACCATAATAGTCTATCCGTCAACGCCCCAGAAAGAAAAACAGTATCAGGAACTTATGATAAAGGTTTTTTACCTTACCGACATGGAGGCGAAGCATGCCGTATATCTCCTTCGGACCATGTTAAAGGCCGGAGACATCTACGTGTACGAGGACCTTAACGCCATAGTCATAAGGGCCAAGCCCGACGTCATAGATCTCGCGCAGAAGATACTCGATGCCACCGACCGTTCCGACGCGGAGGTGGTGCTTGCCGTGGATATATTGGAGATTAACAGGAATAAGGCCCAAGCCCTCGGCATAAACCTCGACCCTGCCAAAGCCTCGTTGAGTCTTCCTCAGGGCAAAGATGCCTTGAGCGGCGTGACGGGGATACTCTTAAAGGACCTCGCGAAGGTCAGTTCGGGAGACCTCCTCGCGACGCTTCCTTCGGCCATACTCAACATGAAGATGGAGGACCTCGACGCGGACATACTCGCCAATCCGAGGATACGCGTAAAGAATAAGGAGAAGGCCAAAATCCACATAGGCGAGAGGGTGCCTATCATAACGAGCACGGTCAATATCGGAGTTACGACCGAAAACGTCCAGTACATTGACGTCGGATTGAAGCTCAATGTGGAGCCCAGAATAAAGCCCAATGACGAGATAGATTTGAAGATAAGCCTCGAGGTAAGTTCTCTCGGCACAAAGGTCACTACGACAAGCGGGAGCGTGGTTTACCAGATAGGCACGAGGAACGCGGAGACGTCCTTGACTCTTAACGACGGCGAGACCCAGATTATAGGCGGCCTCATAAGCGACGAAGAAAGAACCACCACCTTGAAGATTCCCGGGCTCGGCAATATCCCGATTATCGGCAAAATCTTCTCCAGCACCGACAAGAGCAAGGTAAAGACCGACATACTTCTTTCCATTACGCCTCACATAATAAGAAGGCTTGACATGCCGGATGAAGAGGCCACTCGCATATGGTCGGGCAGGGAAGAGTCTCCTTCGTTAGGACAGACTGTTGACGTTTCGGCGCCGAGGCCCGATACGAGCGAGAGGCCGGCGCCGCCGCAGATGAGGGACGGCAGAACTGATTTTCCGCCTCCTCCTCCTCCTTCTCCTCCGGGTTTTCCGCCGCCGCCTCCTCCTCCGGGCTTAGCCCCTTCTCCGGGCGCGCCTGAATCTTTCATCCCCGGCGAACAGATGGAGGACGTTCCGGCGGAATTTATCGAAGAGCCGGCGGATATGCCGCCTCCTTCGCCTTAATACCGGAATCTGAAGATGCGTTCCGTCATGAATCAGAACGGACTTACCCTTATAGAGGTTTTGATAACCGTCACCATACTGGCCATACTCGCCTCCGTCGTGGTGCCGCTTTCACAGATGACTGTGAAACGTGAGAAAGAACTTGAACTCAGGAGAAGTCTTCGCGTAATACGCGTTGCCATAGACGATTACAAGAGGGTTTGGGACGAAGGAAAGATAAAGAAAAGCGTTGACGAGAGCGGGTATCCGCCTGACCTCGAAACCCTCGTCGAGGGCGTCGAAGACGCATCATCGCCTGAGAGAAAGACCATTAGATTTTTAAGACGCGTCCCAAGAGACCCGATGAATCCCGACACATCCATACCCCCCGAAGAGACGTGGGGGCTTAGAAGCTACGAAAGCGACCCCGACAGTCCCTCGGAGGGGAAAGACGTTTTCGACGTGTATTCGCTTAGCGATGGAATTGCCATGGACGGAACCAGTTATGACAGTTGGTAGGACGTATGGGGTACCCACGGGGTACCAATCCGGAGGATGGGTCGGCGGCATGGGTCGGGGAAACGGCTTCACGCTCATAGAGCTGATGATTGTCCTGACCTTGATAGCGATACTCTTGAGCATAGCCGTGCCAGCGTATCAGAATTCACTCGTGAAGGCGCGCGAGGCCGCTTTGCTGGAAGACCTGCATATGATGAGGGACGCCATAGATAAATATTATTCCGATACCGGCAAATATCCGGATAATATCCTTGATTTGGCCGACAAAAAATATATCAGGTCCGTGCCGGCGGACCCCTTCACCAATTCAGCCGAGACGTGGGAGGAAATACCGCCCGACGAGGGAAGCGGCGTTTACGACGTGAGGTCGGGGAGCTATATTACCGGACGAAACGGAATACCGTATAATGAGTGGTAGATGCGGCGCAGTGGCGTAATACGGAGTTTTCGAAAAGAGGACGGGTTTACGTACCTCGCCGCGCTTTTCATGGTGGCGGTCATAGGCATAGCGCTTTCCGTCACCGCGGAAGTCTGGAGCAGCGTCGTGAAAAGGGAGCGGGAGGAGGAATTAATCTTCAGGGGCAGCCAGATGAGGAACGCGATAAAGAGTTATTATTATTCGTCCCCGGGCGCGAGGGTTTTTCCGCGCGAGCTGAATCAACTCCTTAAGGACGCTCGTTTCCCGGGGGTCAGGCGGCATTTGCGGAGGATATACGAAGACCCGATGACGGGCAAGCCGGACTGGGAGGCGATAAAGGCCCCGGACGGCGCGATAAAAGGTGTCAGGAGCAAGTCCTTGGCCGAGCCCTTGAAGAAGGAGAACTTTCCGCTTGGTTTTGAGGATTTCATCGACAAGTCCAAGTACAGCGAGTGGGAGTTCGTCTATAATCCGCAAAAAGACGAAGCCACCGGCAAAGATGGCAAAAAGAAGCCGGCGTTGAAGAAATAAGGGGATTATCGCTCATGCCTCTTTACAGGGTTAAGGCCGCTACGCAGGAAGGGAAGATAATCCAAAGGGAAATCGAGGCCTCTTCGCGGGAAGACGTTTTGTCCGCGATGGAAAAGGAGGGGCTTTGCCTCCTTGAGCTAAAGCCCTTCGGCCGGGGGGTTTCTTTTATAGGCGGCAGGAGAAAGGTCAAGAGAAACGATTTTTTGGTTTTCAACAAGGGGCTCATTTCGCTCTTAAAGGCGGGGCTTCCGATTATAGACGCGCTCGAATCCCTTCGCTCGAAGAGTCTTGCGCTTGACGGAGTGATAAAGGATACGGTCGAAGGGGTGAGGGGAGGAAAGTCGTTGTCGGACGCGATGGAGGCGAGGAGCGACGCATTCTCCACTCTTTACATAGCCTCGGTGAGGGCAGGCGAAAAGACGGGAGACCTCGTGCCGTCCATAAGCTCATACGTAGAATACCAGAAGAGGATGGAGGAACTCCGGAAGAAGGTCGTGTCCTCGCTGACCTATCCGGCGATACTTACGCTGGCGAGTTTATGCGTCATAATATTTCTCATGTTTTACGTGATTCCGACCTTTTCGCAGATATACATCTCGAGCAAACAGGAACTGCCCCTCGCGAGCAGGCTTCTCATAGGATTTTCGGCTTTCGTGAAAAGGTACGCTCTTGTGTTTTTGCCGCTCGCGGCAGTAGTGGCCTTCGGATGCCGCGCTTATTTGAGGACTTCGAGCGGCAGACGGCGGCTTGACGGGATAAAGCTCAAGATTCCGCCTTTTTCCGAACTTTACAGGAGTTACGCGATATCCAAGTTTTCGCGCACCCTCTCCATGGTCTTAAAGTCAGGGGTTCATCTCGTTTACGCCCTCGAGATGTCGAAGGGCGTGTTGGATAATGCCGTGCTTGAAGAAAAACTAGATACAGTGATAAAGAAGGCGAAGGAAGGCGCTACCGTAACTTCGGCCATGAATGATGTCGGGCTTATGCCCGACGTTATCTTGAGGATGTTCGGGGTCGGAGAGAAAAGCGCGAGCCTCCCCGAGATACTCGCGGACGCCTCCGAGTATCTCGACGACGAGGTTGACCACAGGTTGAGGATTATGACTAACCTCATAGAGCCGGCTCTTATGGTCATAATGGGGCTTATCATAGGAACCATAGTGATACTTCTTTATCTTCCGATATTCCAGTTGGGGGAGAGGTTATAGAGGCCATGAAGTCTTCGGGAAAGGGCAAGATAGGAGAAATACTGGTATCCAAAGGGTACCTCTCCGCGGAGTTTTTGAAAACCGCCCTCGATGCCGGCCGCAAGGAAAAACGCAGGGTTGGAGGCGTTTGCGTAAGGCTTGGCCTGATAACCGAAAGGCAGCTTGCCGAAGCGCTCGCCGAACAATACGGGCTTGAAGTGGTGGAGATTAAGGACTTCGAAGTTGACGAAGACCTCTTTGAGTCCATTCCTTACGAGATACTCCACAAGGCCAAGGTCGTGCCTCTTCGCGGCGATGGCGTAAGCCTCATAGTTACCGCCGACCCGACGGATATACTGGCCCTGGACGACATAGAGAGGCTCGTAAAAAGGAAAAGCGGCAAAAAGAGCCGCCTCGCGGTCGCGCCGCTCGGAGAGGTGGAAAAGGTTCTTTCAAGGGGAAGCGGCGCCCGGAAGATACTCAGGGAGGCGGCTGAGGGGTTTGACGTCGAGGCATTGCGCGTGAGCGATGACAATGGCGAAGACGTCCTTTCGATAGAGAAGATTTCGCAGGACGCAAGCCCCGTCGTAAAACTCGTTGACACGACCATATACGACGCCCTGTCCAAGAGGGCGAGCGACATACATCTCGAATCAACAGGGGAGGGGCTCGTCATAAAGTACCGTCTCGACGGGGTGCTCCACAAGATAATGGGCCCGGTTGACAAGAACTCTCAGGCGAGCATAATCTCGAGGATAAAGGTCATGAGCGAACTTGACATATCCGAGAGAAGGGTACCGCAGGACGGAAGGTTTCGGATAAAGCTCAAGAATAAGACCATAGACTTCAGGGTATCCATCATACCGAGCATACACGGAGAGGACGCGGTAATACGCATCCTCGACAAGGAACACATAACCAAAGAGTTCTTGAGCCTCCGGCTCGACCTCCTCGGCTTTAACGAGGGCGAGGTGGCGCGCCTGAGAAAACTCATAAGAGAGCCTTACGGCATGGTGCTTGTCACCGGGCCGACCGGCAGCGGCAAGACGACAACCCTTTACGCCGCCGTATCGGAGATAAATACGGGAGAAGACAAGATTATCACAATCGAAGACCCGGTTGAATACGAACTCAAAGGCGTCATACAGAT
>JBBTLC010000216.1:0-7951 GCA_038068875.1 Deltaproteobacteria bacterium | reverse complement strand
GTGAACGAGAAAAAGGGGCTTACCTTCGCCAGAGGGCTCCGCTCGATACTGAGGCACGACCCGGATAAGATACTGGTCGGGGAGATACGCGACTCCGAAACCGCGCAGATAGCCATACAGGCGGCCCTTACAGGGCATCTCGTGTTCACGACCGTTCACGCCAATAACGTCATAGACGTCATCGGCAGGTTCATACACATGGGCATAGAGCCGTATAACTTCGTGTCTTCCCTCAACTGCGTGCTTGCCCAGAGACTCGTAAGGTGCATATGCCTTAAGTGCAAGGCGCCGATAACTATAAGCAACGACGAGCTTCGCGCATACGGCCTGCAGCCCGAAAAATACAAGGACGTTACGTTCTACGGCGGCAAGGGCTGCGGGGAGTGCTATAACACGGGCTATCACGGCAGGAAGGCTATTGCCGAACTGTTAGAGCTCTCGGACGAGTTGAGGGATATGATAGCCGCCAAGGAGCCGCCTTCGGCCATCAAGAAAAAGGCGATAGAAAACGGCATGATTACGCTTCGCAGGTCCGCGGTGGAAAGAGTGGTAAGCGGAGAGACCACGTTTGAGGAAATAAACAGGGTAACCTTCATAGATTAAGGGGCAATATGCCGGGCGTTGGATTGGCTTTTTTCGAAGATTCGATAGTAATGGCTTTTGCCGAAAAGACGCGGGGTACCCATGCGAAGCATGGGTCGGGGACTTTACTCCGCGGTTGCGCCGGAGCGCCGGTGCCGGCGTATTCTCCTTATGGAACGCTTCCGGCCGCGGAGTTTAAAAACGCCTTGGCGGAGATACTGAGCGGTTCGTTGCCGCGCGTCAAGGACGTCGTAATATCCATACCGGATATTGCGGTTAAGGCCGTTGTGCTTGAATTCATCGAGCTTCCCGGTAACAGGCAGGAAGCCGAAGAGGTGATAAAGTGGAAGGCTTTGAGGGGGTTTTCGGTAAGGCCCGAGGATTGTGTCGTCGGCTATCAGACGGTAGGGACATCAAATGGGAAAAAGATTACCCCCTTTTCCAAAGGGGGGTTAGGGGGGATTAAGGTCTTTGCCGCGATAGCCGACAGGAAAATTATCGAGGGCTACGAGGACGCGGTCAGCGAGGCAGGCCTCGGAGTTTCCGTTGTCGGGATTCATTCGCTTAACGCGTTGAATCTTCTTTCCGAGGCATTGCCGGATGAAACAGAGGGGTCTTTTTTCGCGGTAACGGCGTCGAAGAGTTTTTTTTCGGTCATGGCCGTGCGCGACGGGGCAGTGGATTTTTACAGGTGCAAGGAAACAGGCGAAGGAGAGGACGTCTCGCAGCATATCGAAGCCACGTTCGCCTCTTATAAAGGTAAAAACCCGGACGCGGAGATGGATAGGGCATATATATTGGGGAGCGTGCCCGCTCTCGCCGGAAGCGCGGGCGGATTTTCGGGCGTTCAGTTAAAGGAAATTTCCGTTTCGAGGCTCATTTCTTTAGGTACGGGAGTAAGCATAGACGGCATTCCGTTGCTTGGAGTGATATCGGCCGCGGGAGCCGCGGCCGCAAGGTAGGCAGGTTATGGAAAAAATAACAATAAACCTTTCCACCGGAAGATACGCGAGAAGGCAATCCGTAAGGTTAATAGCCACGGCTCTGACCCTTGTCGCGTTAGTGTTTTCGTACCATACGGCCTACGATTATTACGTGAACGCGAAGACCATTTCTCTTCTTAAAGAAGAGGTTGTAAGGCTCGGGGAGGCGAAGGTCATAAAGGCCGAGCCGCGTAAAGATTTTCCAAAGATTCCTGCCGCCTCGCTCGAGAAAAAGGTTCTTGCCATAAACGACATAATCGTAAGGGAAACATTTTCATGGACCGAACTTTTAACGGGCATAGAAGAGGTTACTCCGGGAAACGTCTCCATAGTCCGCATAACGCCGGATTTCAAGAGTAACCAGATTGCCATAAGCGGCATGGCGGCCTCGGTAAAGGACGCGCTCTTTTTTGTTACGAACCTTTCCGGGTCGCCTAAATTCGGGGAGGCGTTCCTCCTAAAGCACTCCGAGGAGAAAGGCGACGAGTTGTCGCGCGAAAGGGTGTTTTTTAATGTCTCGGCTAACTACGGCAGGCAGGGAAAGAAGTGAGTTTTGTTTTAAAATACGTTAAATTCGCGGGCAAGACGTATCTTGCGTTGTTTTTGGCGTCCGTTGTCGTTATCGCCGCGAATATCATTTTGACCTTTACGGTCACGGCCGCTCAGGAAGACGAGACGCGTCTTTTAGGGGAGACGGTTTCCGGACTCAAAGGGGTTTCCGGTTCGCCTTTTGAACAAGCGGTCTCGGACATAGAGGTCTTTACAGGGAGGATGCCGAACGAAAAGGGACTTCCGAAGGCGCTGGCCTCCATATTCGATATCGCCAGGAAAAACGGTCTCAATATACCGTCCGGCGATTACGCGCCGGAGACCGTGAGCGAGGCCGGTATTTCCAGGTATACGATATCGTTTCCCGTGGAGGGAAGCTATCCTGAGATAAAAAAGTTCATATACGGGATAGAGAACATGAACGTTCCGGTTGTTGTCGAGGACATAGCCTTTTCGAGGAGCAAGGGAACGTCCGGCGCCATAGAACTCAAGATAAGATTATCGGTGTATTTCATATGAACTGGCAGGGGATATTTTCGAATAAAAAGCGTGTATGGGCGGTTTTGGGCGTTATATGGGCCGCGATAATAGCGTATAACGCGGGGCATTATATTAAAGGCCCGTCAAGTGAAGCGCCGCTTGAAACGCGCACCGAAGGGTTAAAGGTGAGGCTCGACTTGCTCAAAAATGAAAAGCGCGGATACGGCGGCATAAAGAAGGACATATTCAGTCCCCTCAGGCGCGTAACTCCGGTTGTTAAGCCAGTGGAGGTTCAGCCGGCGCCGCCGCCCCCTCCGCCTCCAACGGCGCTTCAGGTTTTCATCATGACCGTAAGAGCCCTTGGTTTTGTCGAAAAAGAAAAGGACAAGACCGTATTTTTAAGCAAGAACGACGAACTTTTTATCGCCAAAAGCGGGGACTTGGTGGACGGCAGGTTCCGCATACTCTCTATAACCGAAACCGCGTTAAAGGTAAGGGACGAGGTTACCAAGGAAGAATCCGTGATAGCAATCGCGGTTCAATAGAGACTGTGTCCGCCATTTCATCTTCTGTCATTCCTGTTTCTTTTTTTATCATTCCCTTAGTCTGCTCTTTTTGTCATTCCCGCGGTTCCCCGCTTAAGATTGCGGGGACAAGCTTTTGGGCGGGAATCCGGTTCTTTATCTTTAAAACGTTTTGCATAGCTCCCCGTTGGAGTTTACCCCGTACTTGATACGGGGCGGGGACGGCGTCTGGATTCCCCGACCCATCTTCGTCCGCCTAAGGTGGAGAGCCCCTGAACCTCTGGAATAGATACTACTTAAAAAAACAAACCACGCTTCTGTCATTCCAAATGACACCCACCTAATAAAAAAACCCCCGAGAGTCTGGGCTCTCACGGGGGGTGGTGGTAATTTTTACGTGAAGAACAGTTCCTCCCTTTTCCAAAGGGAGGTCAGGAGGGATTACGGCTTAGAACTTGTAGTTGACTCTGAGAGACGGAACTCCGACGACAGTGGATGTCGCGGTGTCATTCAAGGTTGGTCCCAAAGAGGGGCTGCCGTCCACGTTTATCTGCGTGCCGAGGAGAGCCACAACCGCGTCTATGGTCCAGTCTCCGGCTATAGCCCTTACTCCTACGGCGGGAGAAAGCACGGTCAGGTCGAACTCTTGTTTTCCGGCCACTGCCTCGTCGTCGCCAACGCTTATATTGGCATAGTTAAGTTCGATGCCGGCAAGCAGCGTAGCCCTTATGGGGTACAGTAATGCAGCCGACGCCTCGATTGTCTTTACGTCGCCGAGGTCAAATCCGGCGCTTGTCGCGGTATCCGAGCCGTAGCCGGCCGACAGGTTAAGTATGAACGGCCCTATTCCGCCCTTTGTGTAAGCCGCGCCGAGTCTTAAAGAAGACCCTTCGGTATCAGCAGCCGAGTCGCCCCCTGCAATGTTTTCCTCAGAGACGCTGCCGTAACCAATCCACGCGGCAAGTCCTGGTACGCCGGGGATAGCGCCTTTTACTGTTAATCCATAGTTATTCGGAGCCGGGTTTAAGGCTACTGCTCCGACTGCCGGAAGGCTCAGGTAGCTCCTGAAGCCGGGGAGTCTGCCTATGCGGAATTCCACGTTATCAATGAGGCTTACGTTCACGGACGATATTGTCGTGCCGCCAAGCGTGGCGTCGCCCGCGCCAAGGGTCGTATCGTCGGCGGTAACGACGTTAAAGCCGTGGCTTACGACATCAAGGTCAACGTTAACCTCGTCCTTGGATATTACGCTGCCCATTTCCTGAATGAGAGCCCTTGACGGGCCGGCTTGGGCAATGCTTCCAAAATACATGAGAGATATTGCGGCGGTAAAAACGATTAGTAATTTTCTTGTCATCTTTATTCTCCTTTTCTTTTTTGGTTTTGATTTGGCAATTTCGCGTTGTTGCCGAAAAAGTTCGAGACACCTCCTTATGTCTTGAAGTCTTTAACGTAGGGCAGGGCTTTAGCCCTGCGTAATAGAAAAATACAATTACGTAAAACGCAGACCTAAAGGTCTGCCCTACTTTAAGCTTATTTATATAAAGCAACTGGCGTGCCAGATTCCTTTGCAAAGGATTTTTCTTTGATTTTTCAGATAGTTGGGAGGTTTTGTTTATTGAATGTATTGAGCGGCAAACTGTGGGCTGTTTGTATAATAAGACTATAGGAGTCTTGTTATTTATTTAATGAATACGCGCTGTTAGGGATTGTTTAGGAGAATATATGCGTAAATGCCGCATGCGGCAGGTTTCCATGGCAGGGACGGATGGGACTTATCAATCTATATGATAATGGGCTCGTTTTTGTCTTTTGTGGGGCAGGGCTTTAGCCCTGCGGGTATGTTTCTTATTTTGTCATTCCCGAGGTTTTAATCGGGAATCCAGGGTTTTTTTTGTTTTAGAGACAAAGAACTGGATTCCCGCTTCCGCCAATAATAATGGCGGACGGGAATGACAGAAGGGGCTGGATTCCCGCCTTCGCCTCCGCCTTACTGATTGGCGGGCGGGAATGACATTGTGGACGCAGGATGGGTTGCGCCGGTCATCTGCCGACAACCGTCCATCGGCAACTGTTTATCTTAATCTGGTTCTAATCGCGTATCTGGTAATTTTTCTTTGAAGCGTTCTCCTGTCTATTCCGAGAACGTTTGCCGTGCGGCTTATGTTCCAGCCGTTGGCGTCGAGGCTGGAGTGAATGGCGGCTTTTTCGCTTTCGTCGAGCAAGCCCTGGGTTTTCATGAGGCTTTTCAAGAATCTCTCCGCTCCGGCGGACTGGTTTATGGCGCGCGATACCATGTCGGCGGTTATCGCGTCTTTTCCCGCGTTCAGAAGGACGATCCTTTGCATCACGTGCGATAATTCCCTCACGTTGCCGGGCCAGTTGTGGGTCCTCAGGCGATCGGCGGCGTCTTTGGAAAACGAGATGTGCCTTCCCGAGTTATCGGATAACTTCGCGAGCAGGCGTTGCGCTATGAGGGTTATGTCCTCGCGTCTCTCGCGAAGAGGAGGTATGTGGATTCTGCAGACGTTAAGACGGAAGTAGAGGTCTTCCCTGAACCTCTTGCCGCGCACCTCTTCTTCCGGCACCCTGTTCATCGCGGTTACTATCCTTACGTCCACCTTTACCTCTTTGTTCGAGCCCAATGGCCTGAAAAGGCCTGTCTCTATGAACCTGAGAAGGCTTGCCTGCACCATGACGTTCATGTCCGCTATTTCGTCTATAAAGAGGGTGCCGCGGTCAGCGGTTTTTACCAGGGCGTCTTTGAATTCCGTCGCGCCCGAGAACGCGCCTTTTACGTGTCCGAAGAGTTCGTTCTCAAGGAGTTCGGGCTTCAGGGAGGCGCAGTTTAAGGCTATGAATTGGTTTGCCTTGCGGACGCTGTCGAAGTGTATGGCCCGCGCCACGAGTTCTTTTCCCGAGCCGCTTTCTCCGGTGACGAGGATCGGAACAGAGGAGTCCTTGACCTTTCTGACGAGGTTTATGACGCGCCTTATGGCAGGGCTTCTGCCGATAATTTCATGGTAGCCGTTGCTTAAGTCCTGCGAGATGTTGCCGTTGGATTTTTCTTCCGAGGCGGTTTTAAGTATTTTTTCTATCTCCGCCATATCGGAGGGTTTTGTAAGGTAGTGGTACCCGCCGGTTTTTATGGCCGTAACCGCGTCCGGTATGGAGCCGTAGCCCGTGAGTATTATGCCCATGACCGAGGGTTGTATTTCCTTTAGTTCCTTGAGCACTTCTATTCCGTTCATCTCCGGCATATTCATGTCTATGAATGCCGCGTCGAACGATGATTCAGAGGCGAGCCGGAGCGCGTCCGAGGGTTTTTCGGCCGGAAATACTTCGTAGCCCCGGCCTAAAAGGGCCTTGCAGAGGTTTTTTCTGAAAACGTGGTCGTCGTCCAGAACCATTATTTTTAGATTCACGTCGTTATCCCTCCTTTACGATGAATTCTCTCGGCAAAGATAATGTTACACGCGTGCCTTTTCCGGGTTTGCTTTCTATCTTAAGGTCGCCGTTTAAGTCGGTCATTATGGAGTAGCTTACGTAGAGTCCCAAACCCGTGCCCTTGCCGATAGATTTCGTCGTAAAAAAAGGCTCCATTACGCGCTTTATGTTTTCCTCGCTTATGCCGTATCCGTTGTCGTTTATGGTTATGTTTACGTCGTCAATCGAGGCTCCTGTGGATATCTCTACGGAGCCGCGCAAGGCGCCTTCAACCGCTTCCATGGCGTTATTGATGACGTTAAACAAGACCTGCCTGAGCCTGTCCGGCTCGGTGATGATCTTTGGAACGTCTTTATCGAGGAAGAGCGTTATCGCGGCCTTCCTCGAGGCGCTTCCTTTTCTCGCGAAGTCTGTGGTCTTCGATACGACCGTGTTTATGTCGGTTTCGGCGAAGCCGGAGAGTTTGTTTTTGGAAAAGCCGAGGAGGTCATGTATTATGTCCTTGCATCTTGTTATCTCCCCGCGAAGGTCGTTCATGTAGTCGCGGATGGCGTCTCCGTCGGCCTTTTTGCCTGACGTCGCTTCGAGGGTGCGCTCGAGTTCGTCGGTTATTATGGATATGGTGCCGAGCGGGGTGTTCAGCTCGTGCGCCACCCCGGCGGCCAATTGCCCTATGGCGGCCATTTTTTCGATCTGCGCGAGCATCTCCTTCTCTTTTATCTTTACGACGCCTCTTTCCGTAATCTCCGTGACAACCTCCATGACTAGAGGGTTTTTGCCTGAGGGGTCTTCGACGGGCAGGGCGAGGACTTCAAAGTTTTTTTGGCTGTTATTCAGGCGGAGCGAGAATTCGTAGTGAGACGGAGTTCTCGTATCTATGGTTTTGCCGGTAATGCAGACGTCGCAGACAGTATTGCCGACGTTTTGAGTTCTGTAGCAGACCCTCTTTTCGCCGATTTCAGCGCCTGAGAAGAGGTGCCCTGCGGCCCGGTTCAGCCACCTTACGCGGTGCTCGCGGTCTATCAAGAGCACCGCCGCGTCTATATTTTGAAGAACCCCGTCCATGTTGTTTGAATGCCGAAGCCTCATCGCTTCCTTTTACGCCGGCGCGTATTGAGGATAATTTTGGTCTTTTTTATCTTATAGAGGTTATTTTACAAAAAAGCGGGAATAATGTCAATTGAATTTTAATCTTGCTTTAATCTTCGCTCTTGTATGATGTAACCATTGATTCCGGTCGGCGTAAATGCCTTCAGGACAAATAAAAAAAAGGGGAGGTTCGTGCCATGAAAAAATCATTACTGATTACGGTTGTAGCGGCGGTTTGCATGCTTTCCGCCGGAGTTTAGTCTCTTGCCCATGAGGAAGAAAAGGCGACGGGGTACC
>JBBTLC010000215.1:0-9028 GCA_038068875.1 Deltaproteobacteria bacterium | reverse complement strand
GGAAAGGCCTTCCCTGCCTGTCCTGAGTCCGTCCGCTCCGTCCGCCTTAGGCGGAGCGGACGAAGCGGACGAAGGAAGCGAAGACGAAGGGGCGGCGGCGGCAACTGTTTCCTCCTTTTTTATTAATGCGCCTATTGCGGCGGCGAAGACAAGCGCGTAAAATCCGTACGCTATCCACGCGAAAAGCGCGTGAAACTCCACCCACAGGCTCTGCTCCGATATGACAAGGGGCTTAAGGGACGAGTCGAAGAAACTCCCGTAGAGAAGCGTAAAAAAGGCGAAGGAGGCGGTAAAACGCGCGAACCTCCCTCCCCTGTCGAGGATCAAGGAAAAGAGCGTAACGGCAAAAGAGGCCGAAAGGGTCTCCTCGTAAGTGCCGAATATGGGCGGATGTCCGGCATGATACCACCTTACGCCTATAAGCGCGCCGAGCAAAGCGATTGCAAGAACATAAAAAACGCGGTAGCGCCTTACGGTAAGAAAACCCGAAAAAGCCATAATCGCCGTAACGGCGTAAAAAGAAAGACACGCGAAATACAGGATTTTCTCAAGACCTTGCAAAACACCCCTCCGATAGGTTATCTGTTATCGGTAAAAGATAGATGCTGAACCAAGTTCAGCATGACATAAAAATATATTATTTTGTCACCCTGAACTCGTTTCAGGGTCTCATGAAGCGTCAACCGGTTCGATATCCCTCTTCCTCCCGTAAAAAAGCCTGAGAGCAAGGCCGATCAACCCGATAACGAAACCAACGAACACGACTTGCTCGCCCGGGTCCTTCACAATGCCGATACTGACGAAACGCCTCGCGCCGGTAAACGCAAGAATCGCGCCTCCGAACCTGACGCTCTCGCCTTTCTTTAAAATGCCGTCTCCTATCGCGTTACCCAGCCACTCGACCCTTATCGCAAGGGCAGGCTCTTTTAAATAAAGAGTCCTGTTTGAAACCTTTCCGCCTTCCACCGCGGCATCGGGATAAAATCGCATGAAGATCTTATAGCCTTTAATCTCTATTGAATCAATATTGCCGGGCGGAAAGACCTTGGCTGCGACGTAACCCTTATACAAAAGCGCCCCGTTATTCTCGACGTACAATTCAGGAAAATAACCGAACCCCGTAAGCCTCATCCTCGCGCCGTTTATCTTGACCCCGTCGTTAAGCCAAACTTCTCCCGTATTTTCGAGGGTTTCAGCCGGATACTTCAATACAGCCTTGAGCCCGGTGAAATAAAGGGCATCTTTCCAGAATACAGGCTCTATGTCCGAGACCTTGAACGAAACGTCCGGGGAAAACTTATCAAAAGATTTCCCCGCGTTATGCCCGGCATATTCCTTTTCATCCCCGAAAAAACTCTCCCCCTCGACAACCATGACTTCCCCTTCAAAGCGAAACATCGCGCTCGCTATAATCCCTATGGCGACGATTATGAAGGCCGCGTGAAAAACGATATTGCCTTTGTGGACGTATTTCTGAGTTACGAGGCTTATCCCCATATTGACCAAGAAAAACGCCGCCCATACCGAAAGAGGTAACCAGAGCATGTACCCCTCGTGCGGCCTTATGCCGGTTATCCACATGACCGCGAGATATATGAAATACCCTATCCCAATCTTTAGGAGCGTCATGGAGAATCGCTTCGAGCCTATGTAATCGAAGGCGCGCCTAAGCATAGGGATTCCCCGCACCTATCTCCCTGAATGCCCTTCCCATGGGTATCTGTATCATGGCGCTCGTAAGATGCGTCATGGGAAAACCCTTGAGCCTCAAACTCAAAAGGCGGCTTAAAACCCTCTTCAAGGAAAACCCCTCAGCCCTGAGCCAGAAAAGCGCCTGCTCCCTTTTCTCAACGCTCATTGCCGGGTCATCGTGCGTAAACACGGCCCTGTTGCCGTTATAATACTCCCATCCCCTTTCAGGTATGAGATAGGGCTTATAGATTTCATAGAGGTCTGTTCCGGGAAAAGGCGTTACCTGCATGGGGTGCGGCATTATCTTAAGCCTGTCGCAGGCGTCAAGAGCTCTTTTGTAATCGTCGGGCGTGTCTTTTCTTCCGCCGAGCATGAGGAACATCATCACGTCTATGCCGTAGTCCTTTATCTTCTTTATGGCCTCGCTCCTGTGGCCTCCCTGCTTTACGAGGGCGTTCCACTCCTTAAGGCTCTCGACGTTCTCGGACTCCCACCCTACCATGACGAGGGTAAGGCCGCTCCTCTTCGCCCACTTTAAGAGTTCGTCGCCTCTTTTTCCCTGAACGCTCACCAAATCGCCCGAGCCTATCCACCACTTCCTCGAACCGGAAAGCTCGCGGTAGAGTTCGGTGTAGAGTTTTATCGAGCGCTCCAGACCGGCGCCCCAGATGTTGTCGTCAACGTTCCAAAACATCCAGTAGGGGCTTTTGGAAACCTCCCTCACGACGTCTTCTATTGGACGGTGTCTTATATTGGTGCCGAAGAACTTATAAACCGAGCAATACCCGCATTTATACGGGCATCCTCTTGCGGTAAAAAAAGAACCCATGGGGTATTTGGTTTTGAGGAGCCCTTTTTTGGGGCTCGGAAGACCTGAGAGCGGGAGTTGCTCTCCGTTATAAAATGGTTTTAGAGAGCCGTTTTTAAGGTCTTTTATGACGTCCGGCCAGACACCTTCGGCCTCGCCCGTGACGACCGCGTCGGCATGGGCCTTGCCCTCTTCGGGAAGCGCTGTAACGTGCATGCCTCCCAAAACAACCTTAAGCCCCCTTTGCCTCAAGCGGTCGGCTGTTCTGTAAACCCAAGGCGATTGAGGCGTAAGAACCGTCAGACCCACGAGGTCGGCTTCGACCGCGTTTACGTCAAGGCCTTCCCTGTTCGCGTCTATGAGTTCCACTTCCACGTCCGGCGCGGCCTTTTCGGTCAAGGCGGCAAGATACTCCAACACCGGAGGCGCTATCGGAAGCCCCTCGCTCTTTTGTATCTCGTCCAAGCGCGTGAGTTTCGGGGTACCCACTCGGAGAGTGGGTCGGGCGCCGCCTTTTTCGACGTACTCTCCAAAAGGCGGCGATATGAGTGTTATTTTCATTGAGGGACTTTAGACCGCGGCTTTCTTTTTGCCGGTCCTAAGCGAGTTCATGTATCTCTCGACCTCTTCCGGGATTCTGCCGAGGTCGCCGATTTTATTCACGAGAAAAGAATTGGTCATCATAAGCCTCATGGCCTCGAGCATGTAGTTTTTCTTGAACTCGTCTTTGAGCGAGAGGACTTCCTTGAGTTTACCCATATAAAACCTCCGGTAACAATCAACTATCGCCTTGTCTATCTCAACGAGCGTCATGGCGTCGGGCTCCACGATAGGGTCTATGAGATTGTATTTTTTGTAATCGAAAACCCTTATTCTGGACTTCAAATCCTCGTACATGTCCGCGTAGGGCCAAGGGGCGATGGCTAAAAAGTGGCAAAAATCCGGATTGTACTCGATTGCGAGGGCAAGCGTTTTTTCAATCGAGTCCTTTGTCTCTGACGGAAGCCCGAGTATCATGGATGTTTCGGTTATTATGCCGTTATCGTTAAGAAGCCGAAGCGCAGCCTTGCTGTCCTCCACGCTTATCTCCTTTTTAAAGAGTTCGAGGGTTTCCTGAGTAGTTGCCTCGGTTCCGACGTATATGTGTATTATGCCGGCCTTTCTGTATTTCGGAAGTATGTCGCTGTCCCTTAAGATGTCCTCGACCCTCGTCTCCATCAGGATATAGACGCCCAAGTCAGCCTCTATCAAGAGGTCTAAGAATTTCTCCCAGCGAATCTTATCCTGAGTGGGATAGTCGTCGGTTAGAAGCACTACGTTTACGCCGAACTTTTCCTTCTGGACGCGAATGTCTTTTATCAGGCTTTCCGGGCTTCTGGCCCTCCAACTCTTTTGCCAGAATATGCGCTGCGAGCAAAAGCGGCATTCCTTGTCGCACCCTCTGGAGGTATCCAAAGCGCCTAGCCTCGAGCCGGGTATGACGAAGTAATGATAATCATTCCAATCGAGCAGGTCCCACGCCTTCTTGAGTTTATCGAGAGATTGCGGCGCCATAAGCGGCCTATCGGCTGTTACAACAATAGAATCGTCTTTCTTGTAGGCAAGACCCTTTACCGATGATATATCCGTGCCTGAATCGAACGCAATGAGGAGTTCACCTATTGTCTCCTCTCCTTCTCCCCTTACTATGAAATCCACCGCCTTTGAGAGTGAGAACACCTCTTTATACATGAAGGTCGGATGTATGCCGCCCAAGATTGTCGTAATCGAGGGGTCTATTGCCTTCGCGGTTTCGAGCACTTTTATGGCATCGGGAAGGGTGCAGGTTATGGCGCTCGTAGCGACAAAGCGGGGCTTTACTTCTCTGATTTTATCCTCGATTTCATTATACCCGGCGTTCTTCGTCATTGCGTCATAGATAACGCTTTCGAACCCGGCCTCGCGCGCCGCTCCGGCTAAATAGACGCAGTTAAGCGGCACCCACCTGCCGGCGACCTCCACCACTCCCGCATGATAAGGAGGCGTTATGAAAAGGACTTTTGACTTCATTGAAATCCCCCACCCCCCGTAGGACAGGCGTCCCGCCTGTCAAATAAAGGAGAGAACCGCTATTTTCTAAGGCTCCCTACGATGAGTCCGCCGAGGATTCCGAGCATGGTCCCGGCAATCTCGTGGATTAAGGCCATGTTGTGTGTAAACCCGGCGTCCGCTCCGAACCAATAAACGACAAACCCCGCGCCCACGCCAAACCCGATTACCGCGCCTATGATAACCGGCACGAGAAACTTATTCTTTTTAGCGTAAGGCCTTCCGCAGGCCTCGCAAACATCTTGATTCGAAAACATTGAAAACCTCCTCGCGCAACAATACGGATGATGATTATAACACACCAACATCGAAGAATAAAAGGGGGGGGTCACAAGAATTTTCGGGGCTCCCTTTTCCACGTTGACTTCTTCTTCACATCTGTTAAATTCTATCCATGAACAACGCAAGGCCAAATCCGGCCACGATGGTAATATTCGGCGCGACCGGAGACCTCTCCAAGAGAAAGCTCCTTCCCGCGCTCCACAGGCTTAAGATTCTCCGGCTTCTGCCGGAGCCTTTCAACATAGCGGGCTTCGCCACGAGGCCTCTTACCGACGAATCCTTCAGAGCCTACGCGGCCTCGGGCATAGAAGAATTCTCAACATACAAGCCGGTTGACAAGGCCGCGGTCGAGGGGCTTCTCAAAAACGCCTGCTTCGTGTCGTCCGGCTTCGACTCGCTCGACGGCTTTCACGCCCTTTCAACCAAACTCTCGGAAATGGACGCGTCCGCCTCAGGCGGAGCGGGAACTTCAAGAATATTCTATCTCGCCACCCCTCCTGCCCACTTTTCCGTCATAATCGAGATGCTCGGCAGGAGCGGGCTGTCCAAAAAAAGAGAATGGGAAAAAACCCCTCCGAAGATCATAATAGAAAAACCGTTCGGAAGAGACCTCGCCTCGGCAAGGGAACTCAACGCTCTTATCTCTAAATATTTCACCGAGGATCAGGTCTTCAGGATTGACCACTACCTCGGAAAGGACACAGTCCAGAACATACTTTTTTTCAGGTTCGCGAACGGCATATACGAGCCCATATGGAACAGACGCTACGTTGACCACGTGCAGATAACGGTCGCGGAAAAAGGCGGGGTCGGAGACAGGGGAAAATTTTTTGAGGATACTGGCACGCTCAGGGACATGGTGCAAAACCACATAATGGAACTCTTGGCGCTCGTTGGCATGGAGCCGCCCATAAACATGGACGCGGACAAGATAAAAACAAAGAAGATAGAACTCCTCCAAAGCATAAGGCCGGTAACGGATGAATACGTAAAAGAAAATCTCGTAAGAGGCCAATACACCGGGGGAATCGGGGCACCCGCGCCAAGCGGCGTGGGTCGCAAGGAAAAGATAACGCCTTACAAGGAAGAAAAATACGTATCCCCTTCGTCAAAGGTCGAAACGTTCGTGGCCATGAAACTCTTCATAGACAACTGGCGGTGGTCCGGAGTGCCGTTTTACATAAGGACCGGAAAAAGGCTAAAAAAACGCTCTACCGAGATAGCAATCCACTTCAAGACCGTTCCCCACTGCCTTTTTACGAGTCTCCTGAAATGCTACCCGGAGGGCAATATATTGATACTTAAGATACAGCCTGACGAGGGAATAAGTTTTTGCTTCAACATAAAATACCCCGGCACCTCGAACGAACTCGACACGGTTAACATGGATTTCTCGTATAAAAAGGCCTACGGCGTGGAACTGCCCGAGGCGTACGAAAGGCTCCTCTACGACTGCATGGCCGGGGATTCCACGCTTTTCCCGAACATAAAAAACATAGAGGTCTCTTGGGATTTCATAACCAAGATACTTTCCGCGTGGGGCAACGAGGCGCCGCCCATGCTCCCGGGCTACGAACCCGGCTCGTGGGGCCCGAAGGAAGCTGACGAATTGATAGAAAGGGATTCGAGGAAGTGGCACAATCAATAAAAAAATCGCCCCATCCGAAGGATGGGGCGCGGTCGTTTAAAGCCGACAGACTCAGTTCGCTATCACCTCCATCGTAAGAGGCCACGCGTAGGAACCTGTCTTAGCGCCTTGCGCGAGATATAACCTGTAGCCGAGTTCTTTCATCTCTGTCATAACCCCGCCGGAACGGTTCGCCTCGTTCACGAATCCTCCGTTTCCGGTAATGACAGTGACTCTTTCTCCCTCCACCACCCATACCTCGCCGAACGGCCCGCCGGAACTTTCAAAAGAGAGTAAGTACCCGCTTCTGCTGTTTGTCTTGACCTCCACCACCGTGGCCTTCGCCACCTCGACATAACCCCTCGCCAAATCCTCTTTAGTAACGTTAACAACCGGAGTTTGATGTATAACCGTCTTTTTAGCTACAGCCAAAACGTTCGCGCTCACGGTCATGGACGCGCTTACCGAGCCTGCTAACGCGTTATTCGTGAGGAGTCCGCTTATCATTATCATCATTGTTGCGATTATCATGTAGTTTAGAGTTTTCATTGTCCTCACCCCTTTCTCAGCTATATACTATTGGAAGAATCGTGCCAAGAGGAGGAGGACTGTAACTGCTTGATATATAGAGGTATTTATTCAGGACAATATTTGTCCTTAAATATGGTGTGCGCTTTTGGCAGGGTAACGATACATGAAAATCTTAAAAATTTATTAAATAGTAATGATTGCAAGCAGTTAGGCTTGTAAAGCATGGTGTGCGGATTTGGCAAGAGGAGTGCGGTCTTGGGGGGGTAACGTCAAAAATTTTGTGTCATAGAGAAATGGATTGCGATTCCTTGTTTTTTGTTTTCGTAGGGCAACCCTTTAGGGTTGCGTGTTTTATCGCAGGGCTAAAGCCCTGCCCTACGGCTGACAAAATAAAAAGAACGATTACTTTATGGAATATTTCTCGATTTTTCGTAAGAGGGCGTTTCGGCTTATGCCGAGGATTTCCGCGGCCGTGGTTCTGTTGCCGCTGGTTTGCCTTAGGACTTTCTCCAAGTGGGTCTTTACAACTCCGTCAAGAGTAAGCGCGGCAGGGGCGGCCGGAGAAAAAGGATTGATATGGCACTCGCGCATATTATCGGGCAGGCTATCGAGTTTTATGAATGTTTCGCCCGTAAGTATGGCCGTCCGCTCTATTACGTTTTCAAGTTCGCGGACGTTTCCGGGCCAATCGTAACCCGCGAATATCACCTGAACCGGCCTCGCTATGCCGGCTATGTTCTTGCCTGTCCTTTGATTGAAGTGCTCCAAAAAGACCCTCGAAAGAAGAGGGATGTCGTCTTTCCTGTCCCGAAGGGGCGGCACGTTCAGGGTCAAAGGCGTGAGCCTGAAAAACAGGTCTTCCCGAAGCCTTCCCTCTCTTACCTCGGTTTCGAGGTTTCTGTTCGACGCGGCTATAATCCTGCACCTTGCCTTAAGTTCCTTATTCGAGCCTAAACGCCTGAACTCCCCGTCCTGAAGCACCCGCAAGAGATGAGGCTGTATTTGCAGAGGCAGGTTCTCCACCTCGTCCAGGAAGAGAGTTCCATCATTCGCGGCCTCGAAAATGCCCGTCTTATCCTCGACCGCGCCGGTAAACGCGCCCTTTTTATGGCCGAAGAGTTCGCTTTCCACCAAATCTTCGACCACCCCGCCGCAATTGAAGACTATAAAAGGATTCTTGGCAACAGGGCTCTCCGCGTGGAGAGCCTTGGCTAAAACTTCCTTGCCCGTGCCGGTCTCGCCCGTTATGGTGACGACCCTGTAATAAGGGGCGACCCTCCTTATGAACGAAAAAAGCTCCAACATCCGGGGATTTCTGCCGATGGCGCCGTGAAATGTATATTTGGCGGATATGCGTTGCTCCAGCTCATGCGTTTCCGCCCGGACATTTACGAGTTCCTCGACCTTCTCGACTGCGCGCAAAAGCCCCTTTATGTCGGAAAAAGAATTCACGCACGCGAATGCCCCTCGCTTTACCGCTTCTATCGCGTCAGTAGCGTCCGTGCCGAAGACTATTATTTCGAGTCTCGGGTCATGGGCCTTTATGGCGGAAAAAGCCTCCACTCCTTCTTCAAGCAAAAGAAGGTCGTATTCCCCGGCCTTGACCTCGGCTGAAGGAAGCCCTTTAAGAGGAAACGTTTCCACCCTATGGGCGCTTAGCGCCCCGCTGATTTCTTTTGACGGAGGATTTTTAAAGGCAATGAGGATATTGAGCATAATACCGTTATCCGTGATAGCGAACGTAACTTTATTTAACCGTAGGGCAGGGCTTTAGCCCTGCGTCTTTACAGTTGCATTGTTGCGAGGCCAACCCATGCTTTAGCACGGGTTCTCCGTTTATCCTGCATTTCCGTAACTTTTAGAAAGTTACCGTAAAAATTATGGTGTCGTTATATGAGCCCATTGGCGCGGGATTAAAAGGAGCTATAACGCCGTTTATGGTTAGCGTAATAGGCGTGCCTACGCCTGATCCTGTGCCTGTTTCGCCATCGGTAACATAG
>JBBTLC010000214.1:0-1154 GCA_038068875.1 Deltaproteobacteria bacterium | reverse complement strand
TTCGCCCTACCCGAAAAACACGCTCGCAATCCTGAATAACTCCGCATCCACCGTCTTGCTCTTTCCCGTGGCCTCGTCAAGAGATACGTCCACTATCGCGGTTCCCCGCAAGGCCACCATCCTGCCGAACTTTCCCTCGTGCGCCAGCTCGACGGCGGCCACGCCGTAGCGGGTCGCGAGCACCCTGTCATAGGCGGTCGGGCTGCCGCCCCTTTGAAGATGCCCCAAAACCACGTGCCTGCTTTCGATGCCTGTCCTTTTTTCAACCTCTTTCGCGAGAAATTCCCCTACACCTCCGAGCCTTACGTGGCCGAAGGCGTCCACCGCCGTGTCCTTGGCTATGACTCCTCCAAGTTCCTTCAGGCAGGCGCCTTCGGCCGCCACTATGATGCTGAAGTTCTTACCCTCCGCCTTCCTCCTCTGCACGACCTTCGTAACCTCCTCGACGTCAAAGGGTATCTCGGGAATGAGTATTATGTCGGCTCCTCCTGCTATGCCGCCGTAAACCGCTATCCAGCCGGCGTGACGGCCCATGACCTCCACCACCATCACCCTGTGATGGGCCTCTGTCGTGGTGTGGAGCCTGTCGAGCGCGTCGGTAACCATGCTTACCGCCGTGTCGAAGCCGAAGGTAAAATCAGTGCCGGAAAGGTCGTTGTCTATGGTCTTGGGCACGCCCACGGTATTTACCCCGGCCTTATAAAGCTTTGCGCAAACGCCTAATGTGTCGTCGCCTCCTATGCCGATTATGCAGTCGAGTTTCAACTTCTTTATGTTTTCCATGAGCTTTTTCTCGTCCTCGGACTTCTTGAAAGGATTCGTGCGGGACGTTCCGAGTATCGTCCCTCCCCTCGGCAAAAGCCCTCCTATGGATTCGTTGGTGAGAGGCATGGTCGAAAGGTCGATAAGCCCCTTCCACCCGTCTTTTATGCCGGTGAACTCGCATCCGAGCTGGTGGCCTCTTTTTACGCACGCCCTTATCACGGCATTAAGCCCCGGACAATCCCCTCCGCCGGTAAGTATTCCTATGTGCATATGCGCCTCCTATTTTAAGAATTAACAGGCTGCTGAAAAAGTCCATCTGCTTCGTTGTCTTCGGCGCTCGTCGTTGCGGCGTATATAAAAATACGCCTCACTCCTTACTTCTCGACGCC
>JBBTLC010000213.1:0-3422 GCA_038068875.1 Deltaproteobacteria bacterium | reverse complement strand
GATGTTGGAATCCACCACTTCCCTTATGGCCAGTTTCTCTTCCTCCCCCCATGTCGAGCTTGCCAGTTCGAACTTCATCTTTTACTCCCGTTTTGGTATTGATAATTAGGCCTGTAAACTATAATCTCCGAACCGGTGAAGTCGAACCTGAAAGGTATGTGCAGGTAATCCTTCAACGCCTCCTTGACCCTCGTTTGATTTTCTTCTTCAACGTAAAACACTATGAAGCCGCCTCCGCCGGCGCCGAGGAGCTTTCCCCCGACCGCTCCGCTCTTTATGGCCGTGTCGTACATGCCGTTTATTTCTTCCGTGGTAATCTTATTTGAAAGTTTTTTCTTCATCTGCCATGTTTCGTTCAAAAGCCTGCCGAAGTCGGTAAAATTTTTTCCGCCGGACGCCAGCATGGAATGGGCGTCGTCAACGAGCCTCCGCATCTTATGCAGTTCGTCCGTGTTTTTATGGGTGTTTTGTATCTGCTCGCCCGCTATCTCCGAGGCGAACCGCGATATGCCGGTATAGAAAAGCATGAATTTATTTTCGAAGCTCCTCAGGCGTTCTTCGTCCATTACGACCGGTTTGACGAGTATCTCTCCGTTTTTCAGAAACTCCACGGTGTTGAACCCTCCGCACGCGGCCCAGACCTGATCCTGCGAGCCTACGTTTTCCTTTATCAGATTCTGCTCGATGTGTATCGCTTCCCTGTAAAGGTCTTCCTTTGAGACGACCTTTCCGTGAAACGCGTAAAGCGCCCTCAGGAAGCCGACGGTAAAGGCGGAGCTCGAACCCATGCCGCTTCTGGCGGGAATGTCGCCGTCATGGTGTATTTCAAGCCCTTCCTTGACGTTCATGTACTCGAGGACGCCCTTCACCGCAGGGTGCGCGATGTCGCGCGGCATGTTTACGGTCTCGACCTTCGAATACGCGATTCTGTACTTGTGTTTGAAAAACGGAGGCAGTTCTCTGCAGGTTATGTAGCAGTATTTGTCTATGGCGGCGCCGAGCACCTTGCCGCCGTGCTTCTGATACCACGACGGGTAGTCGGTCCCTCCGCCGAAAAAAGAAATTCTGTGAGGTGTGCGTGAGATAATCACTAACGAGCCCCTATATGAAAAGACTTCATCTGTGTCTTCGCGCGTTCAAAGTCTTCCGGTATTCCTATGTCTATAAAGTAACCGTCGCATATGAACGCGTTGATTTTTATTTCCCTGAATTTTTCCTGCAGAAAACCGGTCTCGAAAGAAAACCTTGCCGCGCAGCCGGATTCCTCGAAGACTTCCTCTATCGCCTTGTTCAAGCAGTAAACTCCGGCGTTTATGTATCCGCTTTTTACGAACGCTTTTTCGTTAAAGCCCGTTACCAGTCCGTCTTCGACGATGACCGCGCCGTACCTGTCGAAATTTTTCATGCGCTTTAACGCCAATGTCAGCGAAGCGCCTTTTGAACCGTGGAACTCCGCGAGTTTATGGAGCGAAACGTCGAAAAATGTGTCGCCGTTAAGAACGAAGAAATCATCGCCGTCCACCGACTTCATAGCCTCCCTTATCGCGCCGCCCGTGCCAAGCGGTTTGTTTTCTATTACATATTCCAAGGCGAGGCCGTTGTAATCAGTCCCGAAATAATCCCTTATCGTCTCGTGCTTGTATCCGACCGACAGTATGGCCTTGCTTACGCCCTGCGGTAGGAGGCAGTCCAGCAAGAAACACAGAAACGGCCTTCCGTTAACGTCCGCCATGGGCTTTGGAACGTTTGGCGCTACGCTTCTGAGTCTTGTGCCTAAGCCGCCGGCGAGGATAATCGCGTCCATATAAAGGCATTCCTCTTTTGTGCGCCGACATTGTTGATGAACGTCACGATGAAGTTCGGGCAGGTATTATTACAGGCTTGTTGGTGAGGTTTTCCGGGTGTTTGTTGCGTGACGCGTGCCGCGGAAATAAACTCCGGTCAAGTCAAACGACATTCGTCAAAATAAACAAATTAAAATGGGAGAACTGTCCAAGATGGGAGATACGAAAATGCGGTGTAATATGTTAGGCATTCAATATATAGCGTAACTTTGAATGTAAGTCAAGATAAATTTTACATACCAGATTAATATAATTGGTTAACCTCGCATTGGTTATCAATAAAATATGGTAAAAATAAGTGAAGGTAAAGTAGGGTGCGGTAAACTTTTACAATTGAAAAGGGGTTACGGAATTTCCGCAACCCCTTGATTTTATTGGCGCCCCCGAGACGATTCGAACGTCCGGCACACGGATTAGGAATCCGTTGCTCTATCCTACTGAGCTACGGGGGCTTAGAATTATCGGAATAATCTAAACATAACTCGCCCGCCCGTGTCAATATGAAAAATCAATACTGAAGAAGCGAAAAAACCTTTTGCGGCTTGAGTTTTTTTCTGCCCTTTAAGTCGTTGAGTTCCACTATGAAGGCGCACTCCACTATCTTTCCGTTTAACTTCTCGACAAGGCTCACTACGGCGCTCGCCGTGCCGCCCGTAGCGAGAAGATCGTCGGCTATGACGACCCGCTGGCCTTTTTTAATCGCGTCTTTATGCATCTCCAAAGAGTCCGTGCCGTACTCGAGCGCGTAAGACGCCTTATGGGTCTTCCACGGAAGTTTGCCGGGTTTGCGCGCGAGCGCAACCCCGGCGCCCAGTTTGTAGGCGAGAGCCGCGCCGACCACGAACCCCCTCGCCTCTATTCCGACGACCATGTCTATCTTTTGCCCTAAGTAGCGGTGCCCCATTATGTCAACCATCCTCTGAAACGCCAGAGGGTCCTGGCAAAGAGTCGTTATGTCTTTAAAGAGTATGCCTTTTTTCGGAAAGTCCGGAACGTCGCGTATTGCCCTTTTAAGATGTTCCACAATAACGTCTCCATTCTGTTTTATTTTTGCGCCGATTTGGTTACTGATTTGGTTATTGATTTTTTATTTAGCGGCAATTTCTTGTCTTTCCAATTCCACCACTTCAATAATTCAGGATTGTGTTTCCCGCGCGAAGCAAAATAAGCAGCGCAACGAAAAGCGTACAGCAAGCATCTATCCAGGGTCTTTCCGGCAAGCCGGTTAGACCGGACATATAATTCTTCAGGGTCTTTGCCGTTTAAGTCGTGAACGGAACGGATGCCAAGGTCGTATAAATCCATGGCAATCCTCTTGCCGACACCCGGGATTTCTCTCAACTCTTTCAATGCGCCGCTTAGCTTCAAACTTTTACCCGCTTAAGATTAAAATGGTTTACACGGCCGCATCAAATCAAATCCGACGAAGTTATGTTTCTGTCGTACATATATTTTTTGAGCTTTACGAGCGCCCTTGTCTCTATCTGCCTGATCCTCTCTCTCGTCACGCCGAGTTTTTTCCCTATGTCCTCGAGGGTTTCCGGCTCGCTGTTGATGCCGAACCTGAGCCTTATTATC
>JBBTLC010000212.1:0-5204 GCA_038068875.1 Deltaproteobacteria bacterium | reverse complement strand
CTTTCCGGGCCGGTGTTGACGCTGGTGGATATGCTTCGAGGCGCGCCTGCGTCGACGCCTTGCGGCGCGGATAAATCGCAGAAAAAAGAAGAAAGGCGTTTGGTTTGAGATTCAGGACATGGCGGACAAGATAATCATATTCGATACGACGCTTCGGGACGGAGAGCAATCGCCAGGGGCGTCGATGAACGTCGAGGAGAAGATACGCGTCGCGAAGGAGCTTAAGAAACTCGGCGTGGACGTCATAGAGGCCGGGTTTGCCTTCAGTTCGGCCGGGGATTTCGAGGCGGTAAGGCGCGTAGCCCATGAGGTGTCTGATGAAAAAGGCCCGACGGTGTGCAGCCTCGCTCGCGCCAAGGAAGAGGACGTCAAGGCCGCGTGGGAGGCCTTGCGCGGCGCGCCGAGGCCGAGGATACACACCTTCATATCCACATCCGAGATACATCTCAAGCACCAGTTCAAGATGACGCGCGCCGAGGCCCTCCGGAGGGCGGTCGAGATGGTAAGGCTCAGCCGGAGTTTTGTTTCGGACGTAGAGTTTTCCGCGATGGACGCTTCGAGGACCGACCTTAAATATCTCTACGAGGTTTTGGAGGCCGTGATAGAGGCGGGGGCGACTACGGTAAACATACCGGACACGGTCGGCTACGCTCTTCCTCACCAGTTCGGGGAGATTATAAAAGGCATAAAGGCGAACGTTAAAAATATCGATAAGGCGGTCATCTCCGTTCACTGCCATAACGACTTGGGGCTCGCGGTCGCTAACTCTTTAAGCGCGGTCATAAACGGCGCGAGGCAGGTCGAGTGCACGATAAACGGCATAGGCGAGAGGGCAGGGAACGCCTCGCTCGAAGAAATAGTGATGATACTGAAGACGCGCAAGGATGCCCTCGGTTTGAAAACGTCCATCGTAACGGAATATCTTTACCCGGCGAGCAGGCTCGTCTCCGCCATAACAGGCATGGTCGTCCAGCCCAATAAGGCAATCGTCGGAGACAACGCCTTTGCGCACGAATCCGGCATACATCAGGACGGTCTTCTTAAAGAGAAGACCACCTACGAGATAATGAGTCCGGAATCAGTCGGGATTTCCCGCTCGACGCTCGTCATGGGCAAGCACTCGGGAAGGCACGCCTTCAGGGAGCGGCTTAAGGAGATGGGCTACGAGCTCGGCGACGCTGATTTAAACAAGGCGTTCGAGAGGTTCAAGAGCCTTGCCGACAGCAAAAAAGAGGTGTTCGACGAGGACATCGAGGCCATAGTGCAGGAAGAGGTCTTGAGGATAGAGGTGCCGGACCGTTTCAGGCTTTTGAAGTTAGACGTGGTAAGCGGCACTGAAAAGCCGCCGGCGGCCGTTTTGGAGATGGAGGTTGACGGAAAGAAGATGACGGACACTGGCAAGGGCGACGGCCCGGTTGACGCCGTGTATAAGACAATAGCGAGGATGACCGGCACGAGGAGCAAGCTCCTTCGGTATTCGGTTAATGCCATAACAGGCGGCACTGACGCTCAGGGAGAAGTGACCGTGAGGCTCGAGGAGGCCGGACACATAGTCCTCGGGCAGGGTGCCCATACGGACATAATAGTCGCGAGCGCGAGGGCTTACATAAACGCCTTGAACAGGCTCGAGCACAAGAAGAAGGAAAAAAAGGAAAGAGTCGTTTAAAACCAAAGGGAGATTATTGCGATGGCAATAAGAGGAAAAAGACGCAGGCCCATGACGATTGCGGAGAAGATCCTCGCGAAGCACGCGGGGCTTAAGGAGGTCAGCCCGGGGGAGCTTCTGATCGCGAAGGTGGATATAGCGCTCGGTAACGACATAACCGCGCCCATCGCCATAAAGGAATTCAGGGACATAGGGGCGAAGGAGGTTTTTAATCGGAAGCGCGTGGTGCTTGTTCCCGACCACTTTACCCCGAATAAGGACATATTGAGCGCGACTCAGTGCAAGATTCTTCGCGAGTTCGCCATTGAGCAGAAACTCACCCACTACTTTGACGGCGGAGACGTCGGAGTGGAGCACGCGCTCCTTCCGGAGAAAGGCATAGTCGTGCCCGGAGACCTCGTGATTGGCGCGGACTCCCATACCTGCACCTACGGCGCGCTCGGCGCGTTCGGCACAGGAGTCGGCTCGACCGACCTCGCGGCCGTGATGATAACCGGGGAGCTTTGGTTCAAGGTGCCTGAGACGATAAAGTTCGTTTACTACGGAAAACTCAACAGGTGGGTAAGCGGCAAAGACCTGATACTCAACACAATCGGCGACATAGGCGTTGACGGAGCGCTCTATAAGGCAATGGAGTTCAGCGGAGAGGTCATAAAGAGGCTTTCAATGGATAGCCGTTTCGCGATGTGCAACATGGCGATAGAGGCAGGGGGAAAGACCGGCATAATCGAGCCGGACTCAACGACCAGAAAATACGTGGAACCCAGGGCAGAGAGGGCTTTTACCTTTTACCGGAGCGACAGGGATGCCCGGTTCGAGAGCATAAGGGATTACGATTGCGCGAAGATAGAGCCGCAGGTCGCGTGTCCGCATCTGCCGGAGAACACTAAAAACGTTACCGAGGTTACGAACGTCTCGATTGATCAGGTCGTTATAGGCTCATGCACCAACGGCAGGCTTGAAGACCTGAGGACTGCCGCGATAATACTCAAAGGCAAGAAAGTCGCCCGCTCGACGAGGCTCATAATCATACCGGCCACTCCGGACGTATATAGGGAAGCCATGACGCGGGGCTATTTCGACATATTCTTGAAGGCGGGCGCCATAATAAGCCCTCCCACGTGCGGGCCGTGCCTCGGAGGCCACATGGGCATACTCGCGCCCGGAGAAAGGGCCCTTTCGACGACGAACCGGAACTTCATCGGCAGGATGGGAGACGTCACGAGCGAGGTGTATCTCGCGAATCCGGCGGTGGCCGCGGCATCGGCGGTGAAGGGCAGGATAGCTCATCCGGACGAGGTTTTTTAAGTGAATCAATTTTGCCGTTTTGTCATTTCGAGAGAAGCGAGAAATCTTTATCTTACAGGCAGGATTTCTCCCTCCGGTCGAAATGACAAATATTAGGTCGGATGATAGCGGGAATCCAGAAAAAGTATTCAAATCATTGGCGCAAGCAAAAGAAAGATATATTCAGGGAGGAATCAATGAAGTTTAAGGGAAAAGCGTGGAAGTTCGGAAACGACGTCGATACGGACAGGATAATACCCGCGAGGTATCTCAATACGTCCGACCCCAAGGAACTTGCCAAACACTGCATGGAGGACCAAGACCCGTCCTTTAGCGCCAAGGTCAAGCCCGGCGACATAATAGTGGCCGAGAAAAACTTCGGTTGCGGCTCGTCGAGGGAGCACGCGCCCATAGCCATAAAGGCCTCGGGAATTTCGTGCGTTATTGCGAAGAGTTTTGCGAGGATATTTTACAGGAACTCCTTTAACATGGGGCTTCCCATTCTTGAGTGTTCGGAGGCCGTGGACGACGCCAAATCAGGAGACGTCTTCGAGGTTGACATGGTTAAAGGCGCGATATGGAATATTACGAAGAAAAAGCGCTACAGCGCCCGTCCCGTGCCGCCGTTCATGCGGGAGCTTATCGAGGCGGGCGGGCTCATGAAGTGGATTAAAAAAAGGGGGTTAGTATAAGAGATGTTCAAAAAAGAAGGCTTCAAGAGCAAGGTTATCTCGACGGAAAAACTTTATATAGAAAGCAAGACCATACACGTTGACTTCAAGGAAAATAACGGCGGAAAATTCCTGCAGATAGCCGAGATATCGAACGACAGGAAAAGCACGGTAGTTATCCCGTCGAGCGGGATAGGCGCTTTTCTGGCGACGTTGCAAAAGGTGGCGGGGGATATTCCGAATGAGTAGAGAAAAGGTGTTGATTTTATCGGGCGACGGCATAGGCCCGGAGATAATGAAAGAGGCAATAAAGGTTCTCGATATTGTCTCCAAAAAATATTCTTTGTCGTTCGACTTAAAAGATGCCCTTGTAGGCGGAGCCTCGATAGATTGCTACGGAGTTCCTCTTACCGAAGAAGTCTTGAGAGAGGCTCTTAAGAGCAGATGCGTGCTTCTCGGAGCGGTCGGAGGGCCCAAGTGGGAGGCTCTGGATTATTCAATAAGGCCTGAGAGGGCGCTTCTTCGGCTTAGAAAGGAACTCGGGCTTTTCGCCAATTTGAGGCCGGCCAAGATTTATTCGGCGCTCGTTGATTCCTCGACTCTTAAAAGAGAAGTCATACAAGGCGTTGACATAATGGTCATAAGGGAATTGACCGGAGGCCTCTATTTCGGAACGCCGAGGGGAGTAGAAAAACTTCCCGACGGAACTGAGAGGGGAGTGAATACCCTCGTCTATACGACCCGTGAGATTGAAAGAATCGCAAAGGTCGCCTTTGAGGTGGCGAGAAAAAGAGGCAAAAAACTCACGAGCGTTGACAAGGCGAACGTGCTTGAGACCACCGAACTTTGGAGAAAGGTCGTCATAAAAGTTTCGGAATCCTATAAAGACGTTTCTTTAAGCCACATGTACGTTGACAATTGCGCCATGCAGCTTGTCCGCAACCCGCGCCAGTTTGACGTTATTGTAACGGAAAACATGTTCGGCGATATTTTGTCGGACGAAGCGGCGATGCTCACAGGTTCAATCGGAATGCTTCCTTCGGCGAGTATCGGAGATACCGGCCACGCCATGTATGAGCCCATACACGGAAGCGCGCCGGATATCGCGGGGAAAAACATAGCCAATCCCATTGCCACCATTCTTTCGGTCGCCATGATGTTCAAGTACACCTTCAATATGGACGGTGTTGCTTCTTCAATCGAGAGGGCTGTGGAGAAGGTTCTGGAAAAAGGTTTTCGCACGGCGGATATCTATACAGAAGGAACAAAGAAGGTTGGTTGTAGAGAGATGGGGGATGCGGTGGTTGGGGAGTTGGAGGGGAAGTAAGCGCAACATGTTTTTGCTTTGACAGCGAGATGGGATAGCGTTTAAGATAAAAAAGTGGAAATAACGCATCCTGCCGGACCGGGGGAACAATTTGAAAATCTTTTGGGTGATTATAGTAGTTGTAGTAATTATCCGCATATATCTCTTCATAAGGAAGTTGAAGAGAGTTAATGTTTGCAAGACAGCATTGGTCGGTAAATATGTATTTGAAAATATTCTCAATGATGGTCAAAAAGAAAAGGTTATTTCTTTT
>JBBTLC010000211.1:0-4610 GCA_038068875.1 Deltaproteobacteria bacterium | reverse complement strand
AACGCCATTGTAACTGTTCCGCTTGCCTTTATTGCAACGCCTAATATCTTCCCCGATGTCGCGTCAATACCCGAGGGAACGTCAATTGCCACGACAGGCTTTGAGAGGCCGTTTATTGCCTCTATCATCTCCTTGTAAACGCCTTCGATTCCCTTTGAAAGACCGATGCCGAAGATTGCGTCAACTATGACAGAGGAATGCTTAAGCGTTTGTACGGAATCCTTCACGTCGCGGGACTTGGAAATAACGGCCGTTACTCCGCCGGTCTTTTCCCATATACAGGCGTTTATTCCCGCGTCTCCCTTTATGCCGGAGACACGAGAAAAAGAAAATACAGTAACGTCGAAGCCGGAATTTTTAAGATGCCTCGCCGCCACAAAACCGTCGCCTCCGTTATTTCCCTTGCCACAAACAATGGCAACCCTCTTGCCCGAAGACCCGGCAGCCTCTCTTTTTACAGCCTCGCTAACAGCGCGGCCCGCGTTCTCCATAAGGACTATTCCCTTTATGCCGAAATGCCGAATGGCCTTGCGGTCGAGCCTTTTCATGGTTTCGGCGTTAACGAGTATCACTCGAAAGTCTCCACAATGGTTTCCGCGAGGCCGAATGTCTTTTCGTGAGAAAGAGAAAGGCTTAACTTGAAACCCTTCTCGATTCCTTTAACCTTAAGCGCGGGACGTCCGTTAGAATCCCTCGTTATTTCGACGTCCTTGTAAGGAAGAGTCCTTCCCAATGCCTTAAACGCGCTCACCTTGGCCGCGAACCTTGTCGCGAGATGCCTTTCGGGATTACGCGAAAGCGCGCAGTAAGAAAGCTCGGCCTCGGTAAAGAGCCTCTTTTCAAGCCTCCCTTTGAAGCGCTTCATTGCCGCCTTGAATCTCTTGACGTCAACCATATCTATGCCGACTCCGCGTATCATCGCCGAGTCCCATGACCCAAGACGAGCCTTTTCATCTCTCTTACCGCTTCCTCTATGCCCGAAAAAACGCTCCTCGCTATTATCGAAAACCCTATGGCGAACTCCTCGATTTCCCTTATGGCCGCCACGTCCATGACGTTTTGATAATCGAGCCCGTGCCCGGCGTGAACCTTGAGCCCGAGCCTTTTCGCGACCGCGGCGCAATCCGCTATGCGTTTAAGCTCGACTATCTTGGCCCTTCCCGGCGCGTCCGCGTAAGCGCCGGTGTGGATTTCAACGCCGTCCGCGTCTATCTTATGGCATATCTTCATGTTGTCCGGCGAAGGATCAACAAAGAGGTTAACCGAAATCCCTGCCTGCTTAAGGGATAAGACGAAGTTTTTGAGATATTCGGCGTTCGTCTTTACGTCAAGCCCTCCCTCTGTGGTGAGTTCCTGCCTTTTTTCCGGAACGAGCGTTACCATGTCGGGCTTCAAATCGAGCGCGATATTAAGCATCTCTCCGGTCGCCGCCATTTCAAGATTGAGCCGCGTCTTCACGGCCTGCCTGAGAAGAGTTACGTCCATATCCTGTATGTGGCGCCTGTCCTCCCGAAGATGCGCGGTAATCCCGTCGGCTCCGGCAAGCTCGGCCATAAGGGCCGCTGTAACCGGGTCCGGCTCCTTCGCTTTTCTTGCCTGACGAACGGTTGCGACGTGGTCAACGTTAACCGAAAGCCTTGCCATGGCCAAGCCCCTTTCTTACCGCCTCGGCCAATTCCTCGGCCATGCGTTTTATCTCGTCCTCTTTTTCGCCCTCGACCGTAATCCTCGCGAGAGGCTCGGTTCCTGAATAACGTATGAAGGCCCTGCCTCTGCCTTTAAGTTTGGCCTTGACCTTTTCGAGCGCGTTTTTAACAGAAGGGATTTTGTCCAAGTCTTTCTTTTCCCTGACCTTCACGTTTAAAAGCACCTGCGGGAAAGGCGTCATTATCTTCGCAAGCTCGGAGAGGGATTTATTCTCTTTTACCATGACCGAAAGCACCTGAAGAGCCGTGATTATGCCGTCGCCCGTGGTGGTGTGGTCGAAAAAAACTATGTGGCCGGACTGCTCGCCTCCGAAGTTGTATCCGTTTTTCGCGAGTTCCTCGACCACGTACCTGTCGCCGACATCCGTCCTCACCACGCGGCCTCCCATCTTCTCGATCGCCATGTCAAAGGCGGCATTGCTCATTATGGTCGAGACCACGGTTTTCTTCTTGAGCCTTCCCTCTTTGATGAGGGCCTTGGCGCATATGGCCATTATGCGGTCTCCGTCAATGATATTGCCTTTTTCGTCAACGAGCACGCACCTGTCTCCGTCTCCGTCAAGCGCTATGCCTATATCCGCCCCGGTGCGTTTCACCTCTTTCCGGAGAGTTTCGGTGTGGAGCGCGCCGCAGCCGAGGTTTATGTTCTCGCCGTCGGGATTTACTCCCAAAGAAATTACCTCGGCGCCGAGTTCGTACAAAACCTCCGGCGCCACCTTATAGGCCGCGCCGTTAGCGCAATCAACGGCTATCTTGAATCCGTCGAGCGTGAGTTCCTTGGGAAAGGTGTTTTTGACGAAAACAACATACCTTCCCTGCGCGTCGTCTATCCTGAAGGCCTTGCCGACTTCCTTTGCCGTGGGCCTCGACATTTTATCGTGATTTCCGAAGACGAATTTTTCTATCTCCAGTTCAAGCGCGTCGGAAAGTTTGAACCCGTCCCTCGAAAAAAACTTTATCCCGTTATCCTGATACTGGTTATGAGAGGCCGATATGACCACCCCGGCGTCCGCCCTCATGTTGGACGTTATGAAGGCTATTCCCGGAGTCGGAAGAGGCCCTATCATAAGGGCGTCCACACCCATGGAGCAAACCCCGGCCATCATCGCGCTCTCGAGCATGTATCCCGAAAGGCGCGTATCCTTGCCTATGACTATCCTGTGGCGATACGGCTTTTTTTTGAAGATGTGGGCTACGGCCCTGCCGAGCTTAAGCGCCGTCTCGGCCGTCATGGGCTCGACATTAGCCACACCCCTTATGCCGTCCGTTCCGAAAAGCCTCTTTTTAGGCCTCATCCCCTCACCTCGTTACTCTTTCTCGACCGTCACGTAAACCGTCTTGGGATTTATCTTAACGACCTCGACCCCTCCGGGCGCGCTTATGTTGTCGGCCGCAAGCTTATAAACATTAAGCCCTTCCGAAGCGGCCTTCAAATCCAGCTCGACCTTTATCTCCGAAGGCGAAAGGCTGTTTATCAAGGCCTTGGGGCCGGAAAACCTGACCTCTATGGTTTCAGGCGTCTTTGAAGCGACAGTCACGCCCTTCGGAACCCCCCTTGTCTCCAAGGTAACGAACATCCCGACCTCGGAGACCTTCTCTCCCGTGACGAAAAACCAGAGCGCCGCGGAGATAACAAGGGCGAGTATCTTTAATTTGAAATTCCTTATTATGTACTTGGTGAAAAAATCGTTTTTCGCTTTTTTCGCCTGTTTTGTCATGGCCTGCTTCCGTTAGAAGTGAACATGCCGCCGGCGGCTCCGGCATCGGCGGATATGAGCCCTTTTATCTTCGCGTGAAGCTCCTCCGGCGAAAGCCCATGCTCCACGCTGTCATGCGCGACGAGGGTTATGTCGCCGGTTTCTTCCGATACGACGATTATCACAGCGTCGGTGTCCTCGGAAAGCCCTATGGCGGCCCTGTGCCTCGTTCCCATGGACTTCGGGAGTTCCTTTTCCGTAAGCGGCAATATGCAGCCTGCCTTGGCGAGCCTGCCGTTTTTCACTATGACCGCCCCGTCGTGAAGCGGCGAGGCCGGCATAAAGACCGTAAGGAGAAGTTCCTTCGAGACCTCCCCGCCGAGTTCCACCCCTCCTGAGATGACATCGAAGGTTTCGACCTCACGCTCTATGACTATCAAGGCGCCGGTTTTCTTCGAAGACATTATTTTTACGGCGTCGACAAGTTCTTCCAGATACTCCATCGAAGCGGCCCTGTTCGTCGTTACGGCCCTGCCCATCTGCACGAGCGCCCTTCTTATGTCCTGCTGAAAGATGACTATTATGATTATGATAATGGAGCCGAGAAAATTGTTTAAAAGCCAGTGGAGCGTCAGGAGTTCGAACCTGCCGGAAAAGAAATACGCGAACACCACCACGCCGAGCCCCCAGAGCATCTTTTCGGCCCTCGAACCCTTCACGAGAAGCATCACCCAATAAAGCGCCGCGGCAACAAGCGCTATGTCTATCCACTCCGTCGCGCCGGGAAATGCCATCTTATCAAGCCAGCTTGTCATGAATTGTCTTCCGTCAAAAGAACGTCGCCGCGTTTTATCGCATCTATCATGAGTATCGTCTCTTTGGTCTCTTTCACGTCGTGGGCGCGGATTATATTGGCGCCGTTAAAGAGCGAGGCCGAAATCGTCGCGAGGGTGCCGACAAGCCTCTCTCCCGGCGCCGCGCATCCGAGTGTTTTTCCTATAAAAGACTTCCTCGAAGTCCCGATTAAAATCGGAACGCCGATTGTCTTAAGTTCTCCGAGACGTCTGATTATCTCAAGGCACCCTGAAGAGGTCTTGGCGAAACCCACTCCCGGGTCTATCGCTATCTTTTCCCTGTCTATGCCGAAACCACAGGCGAACTCCACCCTGCCGGAGAGATAATCGAATATCTCTCCCATTATGTCTTC
>JBBTLC010000210.1:0-6854 GCA_038068875.1 Deltaproteobacteria bacterium | reverse complement strand
ATATTTCTTATGAAAGAACATGGCCGCCGTCCGCCTAAGTAAGGCGGAGCCATTGCTTAATTTTGCATATTAAGACGCCGCAAGTCAAGGCTTTTAAACTCAGGCCTGAAAGACGAGATTGCTTCGGGACGACCCCGATGTTACATCGGGGTGCCCCGCCCTCGCAATGACAACTTACACGGAGGTTCGCTAATGAAGTTCTTTATTGATACGGCCAATATAGAGGAAATTCGGCAGGCAAAGGAGTGGGGTCTCGTTGACGGGGTAACCACCAACCCGACCCTCATATCAAAGGAAAAAAGGCCGTTCAAGGACATTGTGAACGACATCTGCGGCATTATAGACGGCCCGATAAACGTCGAGGCCATAAGCCACAGGGCCGAGGGACTCGTAGCCGAGGCAAGGGAGCTCGCGAAGATAAACCCCAAGAAGATTGTGGTTAAAATCCCCATGACTCTCGAAGGCATGAAGGCGGTAAAGGCGCTCACGGCCGAAGGCATAAAAACGAACGTAACTCTCGTATTCTCGCCGGTGCAGGCGCTTTTGGCGGCAAAGGCGGGGGCGACATACGTGAGCCCCTTCATAGGCAGGTTAGATGACATATCGCACATAGGCATGGATCTCATAGAGCAGATAATGACGATATTCGACAACTATAAGATCCCTACCGAGGTCATAGTCGCGAGCATACGCCACCCCGTGCATATCCTCGACGCCGCCTTAATAGGCGCGCATATCTCGACCGTTCCGTTCAAAATCATAGAACAACTCCCCAAGCACCCCTTGACCGACATCGGCATAGAGAAGTTCCTCAAAGACTGGGAAAAGGTGCCGAAATAAGGGTATAAACTAATAGATGAGTGTATTTAAGGGTTCTCCCCTTTTACAAAGGGGAGACAGAGGGGATTTGAATAGGCCGCTTGAATCCCCCCGACCCCCCTTTGAAAAAGGGGGGAGAAAAAAGAAGGATTTGTAAAATAGGAAAGCCGAAACCGACCCGCCCGCGAAAATACTATGAACGAGCGCTTGACAATCCCAGGGGCTTTTTTCGATTCCGAAAACGATAAAACTCTCCCCGCCCTCTCGGCCAGAGCCTCAGGCAAGGCAATCGTAATTAAAAGGGGCGAATTCGAAGAAAAGGTGAAACGCCTTGCCTTAGGCCTCGTCTCATTAGGAATTAAGCCCGGCGAGACAGTAGCAATACTCTCGGAGAACAGTCCCGAGTGGATCATGTCCGACCTTGCGATAAGTTCCGTGCGCGCGATAAGCGTACCCATCTACACGACCCTCGGAAAAGAAGAAAAACTATTCATGCTGCGCGACTCGAAGTGCGTTGCCGTTGTCTTTTCAACCCGGCATCGTAAGGACGCGCTTAGCGCGGCAAAAGAGATTCCATCGCTTCGCACCTTGATAGAGACTGATTCAGGCGGAAAAACCGAAAAAGGCGCCATCGCGTTCGAAGAGGTCGAAAGACTCGGCGCAACAAGAGACCCCGAAGAGCTCGAAGGAATAATTAAAAACATAAAAGAGGACGACGTCTTTTCCATAATCTATTCTTCAGGCACCACGGGAACTCCGAAGGGCGTCGTCATCACGCACAAAAATCTCCTCTCTAACGTAAAATCAGTCCTCGAAGTCATAGACATAACGCGCTCCGGCCTCTACCTCTCCTACCTTCCCCTGAGCCACGTGTTCGAGCGCATGATACACCACCTTCTCGTTTATCGCGGCGCGCCCATAGCCTACTCGCGCGGCTTCGCCTACGTCGGAGCCGACATAGCGGAGTTCACTCCCGCGCTTCTAATCGGCGTGCCGTTCTTTCTCGACAGGGCGAAACACAAGATACTCTCAAGCGCGAGAGAAAGCGGGATTTTAAAAAGAATATTGTTCGACCTCGCGATGAAACTCAACAAAAGATTCCTTCTCGACAGTCTTGTTTTTAAAAAAATCCGGGAAAAGGCCTTCCCCGGCGTTAAACTCCTCATATCGGGCGGCGCGGCGCTAAACCCGGAGACAGCCTCTTTCTTCATCAAGCTCGGCATACCGGTTCTTCAAGGCTACGGCTTGACCGAGACCTCCACCGTGGTTACGGTGAATACCTTGGGAGGCAACAGGGTCGGCACTGTCGGGAGGCCCGTCCCCGGCGTGGAGGTAAAGATAAACCCTGACGGAGAGATACTCGTAAAAGGGCCTAACGTCATGAAGGGCTACTTGAACATGCCGGAACGCAACACCGAGGTCTTAAGGGACGGATGGTTTTACACCGGAGACACGGGGCATCTTGACAGGGACGGGTACCTGAGCATAACGGGAAGAAAAAAAGACCTCATCATAACGTCGGTCGGAAAAAATATCTCCCCGCAACTCATAGAAACGCGCCTTAAATCCGACCCTCACATAAAAGAAGCCCTTGTTTACGGGGACAACAGGCCTCACCTCGTGGCCCTCATAGTGCCTGAAATAGAACGGCTAAAGACCCTTGCCATTGATTTGGGCATTAACTTTGAGCAACCCTCCGGCCTCCGCGATAATGAAAAAATCCGCGCCTTTTTCGAAAAAATCATCCACAATAGCCTGAAAGACCTCGGCCGGTTCGAACAGATAAGAAGATTCGCCCTCATAGAAGAACCCCTCCCTGAACGCGGGGAGATGACTCCCACCATGAAAATTAAAAGAGAAAAGGTGGCGGAGCGGCATAAAGATGTGATAAAAAGACTGTATGAAGAATGACACCCCGTCAAAAAAACCAACGAAATCCGTGCTCATGGAATTCCTCAAAACCCGGGCAGGCAAACCTCTTTCCTTCAAAGAGCTTGCCGTCGCGTTAGGCGTCGCGAGGGCCGACAATGACGCCTTTAAACGCGCCATAAGGGAACTGCTCGCGGACGGAGAAATCGTAAAGATACGCGGAGACAGGTACGGGCTTCCCTCAAAGATGAACCTCGTTACCGGAGTAATCTCCTGCCATCAGGACGGCTACGGCTTCGTGTGTCCGGATATTGAGGGCGCGGACGTTTACGTCGGCAGAGGCAAGATGAAGGGCTCCATGCATAACGACAAGGTCGTCGTAAGGGTGGAGGGAGTCAAGCCGGGCGGCAAACGCGAAGGAAGCATAATACGGATAGTCGCGAGGGCCAATAAAACCCTCGTCGGAAAATTCCGCGCGTCCCGAGGAAAAGGCGCGAGCGCCTCGGTCTCGCCGTCCGACGAAAAGATAACGACGAACATAATGATACCCGAAGGCCAAAGCCTCGGAGCGAAAGAAGGCGACATAGTCGATGTAGAAATAACGGGCTGGCCCTACAGGGACGAACCGGCCGTCGGCAAAATCCTGGAGGTCTTGGGCAAGGCCGACGACCCGGACGTGGAGATAGAAGTAATAGCGAAAAAATACAGGCTTCCGAGAAGGTTTCCGCCGGAGGTCGCGCTTGAGGCGAAGAACGTCCCGTCCGAGGTTCTTCCTTCGGAAATGAAGGGTAGAGAGGATTTGCGGGGACGCACGGTCGTAACCATAGACGGAGAAACCGCCAAGGACTTCGACGACGCCGTGTCAATCGAGAGAACGGCGCACCACGGCTACAAGCTCTTCGTATCCATAGCCGACGTGAGCCACTACGTGACGGAAGGCGCGAATCTCGACAAAGAGGCCTATCAAAGAGGCACGAGCGTTTACTTTCCCGACCGCTGCATACCCATGCTCCCGGAGAACATATCGAACGGCATAGCGAGCCTTAACCCGAACGTCGAACGCTTGACCATGACCGCTGAAATAGAATTCGACGAAAACGGCGCGCCCCTTAGGACGTCTTTTTACGAAAGCGTCATAAAGAGCGCGGAGAGGCTCACATACACGAACGTAAAAAAGGTGCTTAAAAAAGAAGACCCTTCCGTATCGGAGAGATACGCACATATAGAAGAAGACTTGAAGACGATGGAAGAGCTCGCGCTTAAGCTCTTTAAGAGGCGCATGGAACAAGGCTCGATAGACTTCGACCTTCCGGAGCCGCAGATAATAATAGACATAGAAGGGCGCCCCATAGACATCGTGAAATCCGAAAGGAACGTCGCCCACAGGATAATCGAGGAATTCATGCTCTCGGCCAACAGGGCGGTCGCGGAATTTTTCAGTTCCGCCAAATACCCGTTCGTCTACAGAATTCACGAAACGCCCGACGCGGAAAGCGTAGCCGAGTTCAAGGAATTCGCCGCCGGATTGGGACTCCGGCTCGAAGAAAAGACCTCTCCAAAATCCTTTCAGAGGCTTCTCGCCGCGGCTGCCGATACCCCTTACGAAAAACTCATCAACCACGTGTTGCTGCGCACAATGAGGCAGGCCGTGTATTCGGACAAAAACCTGGGGCACTTCGGGCTCGCGTTCGAGGACTATACCCACTTCACCTCTCCCATAAGGCGCTACCCCGACCTCGTAGTCCACAGGCTCCTCAAAAAAGCCCTTCGAAAAGAATACACTCCTTCGGTGAGGGAGCGCGTTGCCGCCTCCCTTCCGGAGATAACCTCTCACGCGTCCGCGAGGGAACGGAACGCCATGGAGGCAGAACGCGAGATAGTGGATCTTAAGAAGGTTCAGTTCATGAAAGACAAGGCAGGCGAGGTATTGCCCGGCATAGTGTCCGGTGTGACGTCCTTCGGATTCTTCGTGGAACTCAAGGACTACTTCGTCGAGGGGCTCGTGCACGTAACGAGCCTCAAAGACGATTACTACGTGTTCACGGAAAAGAAGCACATGCTCGTCGGCGAAAAAACAAAGCGGAAATTTCAGGTCGGCATGGAGGTAACAGTAAAGATAGTGAAGGTGGACATAGAAAAACGGCGTCTGGACATGGAACTCCCTCTTGACGGAAAAAACAAAAGAGACAAGAGGCGTTAGAAAACCTCCATCATGAAGGTAATAAGGGGAAAAACAACCATACCCGGCATAAAGGCCTCGGTCGTAACGCTCGGCAACTTCGACGGAGTGCACCTCGGGCACGGAAAGATTTTAAAAAGCGTCGTCAAGCGCGCAAGGGCTATCGGCGCGAACTCGATAATCTACACGTTCGAACCTCACCCCCTTAAGGTCATAGCCCCGAAAAAAAGCCCTCCTCTCATAACCACGCTCGAACGCAAGATAAAGAGAATATCCGCTATCAAACCGGACTACCTCGTCCTGGCGAACTTCACAAAAGAGTTCGCCGCGACTCACCCGAAGGAATTCGCCGAAAAGGCGCTCAAAAAAACCCTTCGCGCGAAAGAGGTCCGGGTCGGCCACGACTTCTCGTTCGGCAAACGTAAACTCGGCACGGCCGAAAGCCTGAAAAAACTCGGAAACGCGCTCCGCTTCAAGGTCTTCGTCATACCGGCCTACAAAAAAGACGGCTCTATCGTCAGCAGTTCACGGATAAGAACGCTCGTCAAAAACGGCGAGGTCTTTGAGGCCAACCGCCTTCTCGGATACCCGTTTTCTCTCACGGGGCGCGTCGTAAAAGGCAGGAGCGTCGGAAAGAAACTCGGATTCCCGACCGCCAATATCAAAACCGATAACGAACTCCTCCCCTGCCGCGGAGTTTACGCGGCCTACGCCGTTATCGGAAAAAAACGCCGTCCCGCGGTAGTGAACATCGGAACCGCGCCGACGTTCAAAAGGGGGAAAACAATCATAGAGGCGCACATACTTGGCTTTAAGTGCTCGATTTATGGTAGAATCGTCCTCATCGAATTCATGAAAATGCTCCGGCCGGAGGAACGTTTTAAAAACAAGGAAGAACTCTCCCTCAGGATAAAAAAAGACGTCAAAGCCGCGGGAATGTTTCTCCTTAAGAGAAGAATCAATTCATGAAGATATCTGGAAAAACGAAACTGCTCGGCATATTCGGGGATCCGATAAGGCAAACCCTTTCCCCCTACATGCAAAACGCCGCCTTCGAGGCCTTGGGGCTCGAATACGTGTACATGGCGTTCAAGATAAGTCCCGAAAACCTTAAAAACGCCGTACTCTCGATAAAGGCGCTCGACATGCAGGGCGTGAACATAACCGTTCCGCACAAAGAAAGTGTCATGGAATTCCTGGACGAGATAGACGGGGAAGCCAAGGCCATAGGCGCGGTCAACACCATCGTCAACAGGGACGGCAGGCTTATAGGCTTCAATACCGACAGCAGAGGCTACTACCTGAGCCTCAATCATGAAACAGGCTTCGACCCCGCGGAAAAGACAATCATCGTCATAGGAGCCGGAGGCGGCGCGAGGGCCGTTCTCTTTTCGCTCCTCAATAAAAATCCGAAAAAGATAATAATCTCGAACCGCACAATCGAGCGCGCGTCCCGCCTTTGCGAAGAACTCGGGGAAACTTTCCCGGGAGTGGAATTAGCCTCCACAGGGCTTGACATAAGCCGGTTCGCCCCTGAAATAGACCTCCTCATAAATACCACCTCAAGCGGCATGATGGCCGGCCAGGACGAAAGACCTGTCGTAGCAATAGACGCTCTTAAAAAAGGCGCCATAGTATCCGACATAGTCTTCAGGCCGCTCGACACTCCTCTCATAAAAGAGGCCGCGAGACTCGGCTTGACCGCGCACAAAGGGCTCGGCATGCTCGTGTGTCAAGGGGCTTTGGCCTTCGAACTCTGGACGGGAAAGGAGCCTCCGATAGAAGTCATGAAGTTCGCGGGCATTCAGGCTCTGGGGGTCAAATGAGGATAGTTTTCATAGCCGACTCCCACGCAAAGGGGCCGGACGACCAGTCGCAAAAACAGCTCTCCCGTTTCCTCGAAGCCCTCTCGAATAATCCTCCTGAAAAACTCGTCATACTCGGAGACCTTTTCGACTTCTGGATAGGCACAAGCGGCTTTATTTAT
>JBBTLC010000209.1:0-3869 GCA_038068875.1 Deltaproteobacteria bacterium | reverse complement strand
AAGATAGGCGTAGTTACCGTATCAGACAGGGCGAGCCGCGGCGAGTACGAAGACAAAGGCGGCCCCGCGGTCATAAACGAACTCAAAGGCATGATTTTATCGGCGTGGGAGCCTGTCGTAAGAATCGTCCCCGACGAAAAAGAGCTTATAGCGGAATGTCTCAAAGACCTCGTTGACAATGAAAAATGCCCCCTTATAATAACTACCGGCGGCACCGGCCCGGCCCTGCGGGACGTAACCCCTGATGCCACAGTCTCTGTCTGCTACCGCATACTCGAAGGCTTCGGAGAGCTCATGAGAACGGTTTCGCTCAAAAAAGTGCCTACGGCCATACTATCCCGCCAGATTGCCGGCATAAGGGGACAAAGCCTCATAATAAACCTTCCGGGCAAGCCCTCTGCCATAGCGGACTGCCTCGGAGCCGTATTCCCGGCCGTTCCCGACTGCGTGGACCTTTTGGGAGGACCGTCCATAGAAACCAACCCCGAAAAAGTAACCTCGCACAGGCCGCACAAGGGCTGAGCCCTTGACCGCTCAATGTTTTAATTACTCTTTAGTATGCACACCACAGGGGTTTATTGTTTCATTTCGCTGTCCGTCCGCTCCGCCTAAGGCGGACGGAGGCAGGCTCTTGACCCGCCCGGCTTGTTTTAACTTGCATACGGGCTCCGGCAAAAGACCTGTTTCAGAGCCTATTCCCCTTAAAATCTTTAATATAATCAAAATACCCCCCGAATCTATTTTGTATTTGCCTTATCCTTCTATTGACCTGCGGGAATATTTGTGGTATTCTTAAAAAACTGAGAAATCCCTTCAGAATACGGTAAGAAAGGCCCATTATGCCTAAAGCAGAAGTTTGCGAGTTTAAAGTAGGCGACCTTGCCGTATATCCCGCCCACGGCGTAGCGTTAATCGGCTCGATAGAAAAGCAAAAGATATCAGGTCTGAACCACTCGTTCTACGTCTTGAAGATTCTCGATTCGGACGCCACGATAATGGTGCCGATAAAAAACGCCAATTCCGTCGGCATGCGCAAGATCATGAAAAAGAGCATGGTGCCGAAGGTGTATTCCGTCTTGAAGTCCAAAAAAGGCGTTACAATAGACAGCCAGACGTGGAACAGAAGGTACCGCGACTACACGGAAAAAATACGCACCGGGTGCGTCATTGAAGTGGCCAAGGTTTTAAGGGATCTTTCCATCTTGAAGCTCGACAAGGAACTTTCCTTCGGCGAGCGCAGAATGCTCGACACGGCCAAAAACCTGCTCGTAAAGGAAATATCGGTCGCCAAGAACTCGAAAACCGACAAGGTGGAACAGGAACTCGGCCGTCTGATGAAGTGGTAAAAAGGATTACGCCCGGTGAACACTATTTTCATGAGACTCTTGTTGGTGGTATTCGCTTCCTTAAGCGGATACATAATGCTCCGGCAAATCGTAGGCGACCATGAAATCGCCCTTACCGGTTTCATAAGCGGCATGCTCATAGCGCTTGCGGCGCTTAAGTTCGAAGAAAGAGTAAACAAAACTCCCCTCAAGATAGTCCTCGGCGGGGGCATAGGCCTCATAACAGGCTTAATCGTAGCCAACCTCTTCACCTATCCGCTCGTCCCGCACTTTTTCGCGAACGCCTACCTTGAGATATCGGCCTACGTCTTCACCAATTCCGTTCTCGGATACCTCGGATTGAGTATCGGCATGAAAAAAGGCGAAGAACTCAATTTCGACCTTTCCGAACTCCTTAAAAAGAAAGGCTCTGCCGAGGAAGAGGGAAAGAAGAACCGCACAATCTACGTCCTCGACACGAGCGTCATAATAGACGGACGCGTGGCGGATATCTGCCAAACGGGCTTCGTGGACGGACTTTTGATAGTGCCGAGATTCGTGCTCGGAGAACTCCAGTACATAGCGGATTCGGAAGACCCCCTTAAAAAAGCCCGCGGCGCGCGGGGGCTGGACATACTCGAAAAACTCCAGAAGGAAAAAAACATAGAGGTGCAAATCTCGGACAACGACTTCCCCGACATACATCAGGTCGACATGAAGCTCATCTCATTCGCCCAAAAACACAAGGCCAGGATACTCACTAACGACGTCAACCTAAATAAGATCGCTAACCTCCGCGGCGTCCCGGTGCTCAACCTGAACTCTCTCGCCAATTCCTTAAAACCGGTGGTATTGCCGGGCGAAGGCATGGCCATTACCGTCATAAAGGAAGGCAGGGAAGACGGCCAAGGCGTCGGGTATCTCGACGACGGGACGATGGTCGTCGTGGACAACGCGAGCGCCTTACAGGGGAAAACCGTGGATATCGCCGTGACAAGCATCCTCCAGACAACCACAGGGAGGATGATATTCGCGAAGATGAAAGACCAGAAAAAGGCCGCCTCGAAGGTAAGGGCCGTGCCAAACTAATATACGTCCCTAAGGATAAACCTCCGAACAGGTTATTAAAAAACCCTTGGCGCTATTTCAGGCTGTTCAAAAAGCTTCGGCTACAAGGCGTCAAGGAGTGAGGAATGAGGCGTATTTTATCAATACGCCGCAATGACGAGCGACAAAGACAACAGGGGTACCCATACGAAGTATGGGTCGGACGGACTTTTTCAACAGCCTGCTAAAGACACGCCTTTAAATGCCCCGCCTTATATGCTATCCTCCTTAACACAATGAAGAAAAAACGACTACGCCATAAAACCACCGTAGCGATAATACCGTCGGCCGGCAAAGGCAAAAGGTTCGGCGGCAAAAAGAACTACCTCTCTCTTAACGGGACGCCGGTTTTAGCGCGCACCATCGAAACTCTCGAAGACTGCCCTCTCATCGAAGCGATCGTCCTTGTTGTCCGCAGGGAAGACATCGAATACGTTAAAAACTCCATCGTAAAAAAATTCAACCTGAAAAAGGTGATAGCCGTGGTAAAAGGCGGCAAGGAGAGGCAGGATTCGGTCGCGGCCGGGCTTCTGGCCGCGGGAAGAGGCTTCGACTTCGTTTTGGTGCACGACGGGGCGCGGCCTCTCGTAACGCGGGAAATCCTCGAACGCGCGATAAAAGCCGCTTACCGGCACGGCGCCTCCGTAGCGGCAATGCCGCCGAAGGATACGATAAAAGAGATACGCGGAAGATTCATAAAAAAGACCATTCCGAGGGACACGCTCGTTTCCGTTCAAACCCCGCAGGTCTTTAAATACGACATTCTCAAGAGGGCTTGCGAGATGGCCGCGAAAGACGGCTTCCGCTCGACCGACGAAGCCGCGCTCGTTGAAAGGCTCGGAGTCAAAATAATCTTCACGCCCGGCTCCTACGAAAACATAAAAATAACCACGAAGGAAGACCTCGCGACAGCGGAACTTATCCTTAAAACAAGGCAAGGGCTGAGCCCTTGATGTTACATCGGGACAGGCTCTTGACCTTAATGTTTTAACTTGTATCTTTAACTCCCCTCTTTACCAAGGAGGGGCCGGGGGAGGTTGTCTTGAATCCCTTTTACCCCACCCACCCTCCCCTTGCAAAGGAGAGGAGAAAGACGCCGTCCGCAAGGACAAAACAGGTATTGCAAAAAAGGCCTGATAGATGATAGATTTTAACTGCCTCCTTTGCGAAGGGTTTAAGCCATGAGAATAGGTTTCGGCTACGACACGCACAAACTGGTTCAGGGAAGGCGCCTCATCTTGGGCGGCGTTCCGATAGATTTTCCGAAGGGCCTTCTCGGCCACTCGGACGCGGACGTTCTTTTGCACGCGCTCATGGACGCGCTTTTGGGCGCCGCCGGATTAGGCGACATCGGGAAACACTTTCCTCCGAATGACGCCAAGTATAAAGACATCTCAAGCGTAACGCTCCTCGAACGGGTCGCCTGTTCCATAAAAG
>JBBTLC010000208.1:0-1054 GCA_038068875.1 Deltaproteobacteria bacterium | reverse complement strand
CTGATGATAAATATTTCAGTTTTAACGAAAGTGGAGAGATGGGAAATGGTAAAAAAAGAGAATAAGGATTTGAAGCTTTTGTCTCTTTTTTCCGGATGCGGGGGAATGGACCTAGGTTTTGAGGGCGACTTTGAAGTTTTGAGTCAGAGTCTGAACGAAGAGGTACATCCGGATTGGATCGAGCGGAAGAATTCGCATTTGGTTAGGTTGCCGGCCACTCGTTTTAAGACTGTATTCGCCAACGACATTATGCCAGCCGCAAGAGCGGCTTGGGTGTCGTTCTTTGGTGCGAGAGGGAACAACAATAGCGATTTCATCCTGGAGAGTATCGTGGATTTGGTTAAGCGGCACAAAAAGGGAGAGAAGGTCTTTCCGGCCGCCGACGTCGTCATCGGTGGCTTTCCGTGTCAGGATTTTAGCGTTGCGGGTAAGCGTAATGGATTCAATTCTCATAAGGCTCACCATGGCGGCCTGTTGAAGGACGGCGACGAACCGACGGATGAGAATCGAGGAAAACTTTACATGTGGATGAGGGAAGTTATCGACATTGTTAGGCCAAAAATCTTTATCGCAGAGAACGTCAAGGGCCTTGTTTCGTTAGCGGACGCTAAGAAAATTATTGAAAATGATTTCAGGAGTATTGGAGACGGTGGATATTTGGTAGTCGACGCTCAGGTGCTGTTCGCTCCGGATTACGGAGTGCCGCAAACCAGAGAACGCGTGATCTTTATAGGTTTTAAGAAATCAGCCATGACCAAAGAGGCGATCAAGGGGCTTTCGAAGCTAGAACTATTCCCTGAATACGCTCCGTATCCGATCAAGACTCATGGAAAGAATGGGGATGGCAGGAAGCCGTACGTCACGGTGAAACAGGCTTTGGCTGGTTTGTCAGAGCCTGATGAGGCGAATGATCTGGCGCAGAAATGGTATTCCAAGGCCAGATGGTACGGTGATCATTGTCAGGGTCAGTCCGAAGTTGATTTGGACGGTTTGGGACCAACAATCCGAGCCGAGCATCACGGACTCGTGTGTGGCTTTGGTCGCCCCGTTCCAC
>JBBTLC010000207.1:0-8089 GCA_038068875.1 Deltaproteobacteria bacterium | reverse complement strand
CCTGAGATTCCACGCCGCGGATTTTACTTTGTTTTATGACTATGTCTTTCGGAAGGCGCGCGCCATCAAGCGCGAGCGCCACCTTGTCGCCGGGCAACATGTTCTTCGCGCCGCAGACTATCGAATAAACCTTGTCGTTCGTTTTGACGTCGCAAAGAGAAAGACGGTCGGCGTTCGGGTGTTTAGCGACTGTTACGACCTCGGCAACGTAAACCCCGCTTATCTCGGCTCCGGGATTATGGACAGACTCCACCTCAAGCCCGGCCATCGTGAGCTTATCGGCGAGGACTTTCGGCGAAAGCGGAATGTCAACGAATTCTCTTAACCAATTGAGACTGAAACGCATGGAATTATCCCTTTTGGAGAGTAACTGTGTTGTAAAGCCATTTGTTTTTTATTCCCTCTCCCCAAGGGGGGAGAGGGTGGGGTGAGGGGGACGAAAAGTCATTGAAAAGAAGAATAAAGACCCCTCACCTCAATCCTCTCCCCGCCGGGGAGAGGAAGTAAAAGCAAAAGAATCCTGTCCGGAGTACCCATCCGAAGAGCCTGCCCCGCGCAATGACTGAAAATATTAATCGCCTTCGATTAAATCAACAAATTTTTGCCACTTATACTTTTTTAGAAGGTTTTTTCTCATGCTTGCGGGACCAGCTTACCCCCCCTGACTAATTTCAAGAGTTCCTAACAATTCTCCACCTTTTCTGACCTTAAACACAATGGGCGATTTTCCCCCTCTCCCCCTGTGGGAGAGGGCCGGGGTGAGGGGGAAGCAGTTTTGTAGGGTGGGCACCGCCCACCAAAATATCAACTACTCGCTTCTGTAAATGGTGGGCTATGCCCACCCTACAAGACTTTCACCCCCACCCTACCCTCCCCCATCAAGTGGGAGGGAAATAAAACCCCCGAATCAAAACTGCCTTAAGAACCTAAGGTCGTTTTCGTAGAATAATCTAATGTCGTCTATGCCGTGCTTAAGCATCGCGACCCTCTCTATGCCGAGTCCGAAAGCGAATCCCGAATACTTCGCGTAATCGTCGTAGTTTTTCAACTTGCGGAATACCTCCGGATGTATCATGCCGCATCCGAGTATCTCGAGCCAGCCGCTCCCCTTGCAAACCCGGCACCCCTTGCCCGCGCAAATGACGCACCTTATGTCCACCTCGGCGCTCGGCTCGGTGAACGGGAAAAAACTCGGACGGAACCTGACCCCTGTCTTTTCTCCGAACACGGCGAGAAGAAACTGCGTCAGAACCCCCTTCAAATCGGCGAACGTTACGCCGGTATCAACCATGAACCCTTCCACCTGATGGAACATGGGCGTATGGGTTATGTCCGAATCCCTCCTGTAAACCGCGCCCGGCGCTATTACCCGAAGAGGGGGCTTGCTCTTCTCCATGACCCTTATCTGAACCGGAGACGTGTGAGTCCTCAAGAGAAGTTCGCCTTCGAGGTAGAAGGTGTCCTGCATGTCTCTCGCGGGGTGGTCTTTCGGGATGTTAAGGGCCTCGAAGTTATAATAATCCGTCTCGATCTCCGGACCTTCGGCTATGTCGAAACCCATGGAAGAGAATATGGCTTCTATCTCCTCCATGACGGCCGTTACGGGATGAAAGGTTCCCGCAAAGCGGGCGTGTCCCGGCAGCGTCACGTCGAGACGCTCTTTTTCGAGGCATCTCAATTTTTCAATATCGCGGTATTGGTTTTCGAGCGCTCGGAGGGCTTGTTCTATTCTCGTCTTTACTGCGTTTATCTCGGCTCCGGCTTTGGCGCGCTCAATCGGAAGAAGGGTGTTTAATCCCTTTATGACCGAAGAAAGAGGCCCTTTCCTGCCGAGGTAAGTCTTCCCGATATCGAGAAGAGCCTCAAGGCTTTGGGCTTCCCTGAGGAGCTTAAGGGCCTCTTGTTCAAGGATCTTGAGTTTCCCTATCATGCGGCAAGGGCGCTCTTCGCTACCGAGGTAACCTTCGTGAACGCGGCCGGGTCAACCACCGCCATCTCGGCAAGAGTTTTCCTGTCGAGCGCCACCTTGGCCTTTTCGAGTCCCGCGATAAGACGGCTGTAAGTAAGTCCGTTAAGCCTCGCCGCGGCGTTTATCCTCGCTATCCAAAGGGCCCTCGCTACTCTCTTCTTGCTCCTTCTGTGGGCGTAGGCGTAGCGGAGTCCTCTTTCGACGGCCTCGGTCGCTATCCTGTAAAGCGAGCCTCTTCCTGCCCTGTAACCCTTGGAGGCCTTTAAGACCTTCCTTCTTTTTTTCTTTGCGTGTACTCCTCTTTTAACCCTTGGCATTGTCCTTTACTCCTTTCGCTACTTTACAGAGCGTCATAACTTCGCGCGACCCACGCTTTGCGTGGGTACCCCGGCGTTGCTTCTCGTCTCGTCGTTGCGGCGTATGTGAGTATACGCCTCACTCCTCGTCCGACCCGCTTCGCGGGTGCCCCGGCGCCTTGGTCTGCTTTGTTCTGACGCTCTGTGCGTATGCGCCATTTTTTATCATAACACTATTAATAATCCCGGCTTGGGTACTCCGCGCGGCGTTTATCAAGAATACGGCAGAAGTTTCTTTATCGAGTCAACGTTCGTCTTATCCACGAGCGTCGCCCCTAACCTTCTTTTCCGTCCCGGAGCCTTCGACGTAAGAAGGTGCCTTCTTCCGGCCTTCATCCTTTTAATCTTCCCCGTGCCGGTAACGCGGAATCTCTTTGCCGCGCCTTTATTGGTCTTGATTTTTGGCATCCTTTTCGTCTCCTTTGCTTTTTATTTCTTTCGAATGAACAGGCCCTATCAGCATGGACAGATTCCTGCCCTCGAGTCTCGGATGCTGTTCGACTATCCCTATGTCCTTTACGCCCTCAAGCGCCTTGGCGAGCATGTTCCTGCCGAACTCAGGATGGGTGATTTCCCTTCCCCTGAAAAACACCAACACCCTCACCTTGTCCCCGTTCATGAGGAACTTCCTCATGCTCTTCAACTTCACGAGAAAGTCGTGCTCTTCGGTCTGAATCCTGAGCTTTATTTCCTTAACGTGGATTATGACCTGTTTCTTCTTGGCCTCGTGGGCCTTCTTGCTCATCTGGTACTTGTACTTGCCGTAATCTATTATCTTGCATACGGGCGGCTTCGCGTTGGGCGACACCTCGACCAGATCCAGCCCTGCTTCGTCCGCCGCCTTTAAGGCGTCGGCTATCTGGAGCACCCCTAATTGAGTTCCGTCGGCGCCTATGACCCTTACCTCGGACGCCCTTATGAACCTGTTTAACTTGGTTTCGTCTTTTTTAGCGCTTCTCTGGGGGAATACTATAAGCCCACCTCCTATGTATAGGCCGGCTCTTCAGCGAGCGGCCTGTTTTCGCTTTCAAGAACTTTAATGAAATCCGGAATCGTGGTTTCGGGCAGAACTCCCTTTTCCCTCGACCTCGGGGCGAGCGTCGAATTAGCCGCCTCTTTGTCCCCCACCACTATTATATAAGGAATCTTTCTTAACCGCGCTTCCCTTATCTTATGGCCGAGCGTCTCGTTCCTCGAATCGAACTCGACGCGATACCCGCTCTCCCTCAATCGTTCGAAAACCTTCTTCCCGTAGGCCTCGCTCTTTTCGGTCACGTTAAGGACTATGGCCTGCACCGGAGAGAGCCACACGGGAAAAGCCCCGCCGTAGTGCTCTATCAGGCATCCGAAGAAACGTTCAAGCGAGCCGAGAAGCGCCCTGTGTAACATGATGGGCCTTACGTCAACGCCCTTATCGTTACGATAGGTTATGTCGAACCGCTCGGGAAGGTTGAAATCCACCTGTATCGTGGAGCACTGCCAGTGACGGCCTATGATATCCTTTATCTTTATGTCTATCTTAGGACCGTAAAAAACGCCCTCGCCCGGGTCTATGGCGTAGGCAAGCCCTTCGGTTTCAAGGGCCGTCTTTAAGGCAGATTCGGCGCTCGCCCAGTTATCGAGAGCACCAACGTATTTTTCAGGCCTTGTGCTCAAAAATATCTCGTATTCATTAAAACCGAAAGCCCGTAAAATGTAAAGGGTAAATTTAAGAACCTTCTTTATCTCCGACTCGAGCGTCTCCGGGGTCGCGTATATGTGGGCGTCGTCCTGCGTAAAACCCCTAACCCGCAATAAGCCGTGCAAAACTCCGCTTCGCTCAAAACGGTACACCGTGCCGAGTTCCGCGTACCTTATCGGCAAGTCCCTGTAACTCCGGAGCTTTGAGTTGTATATCTGTATGTGAAACGGGCAATTCATGGGCTTGACGATGTATTGCTGCCCTTCCACGTCCATGGGGCTAAAGAGGTTTTCCCTGTAAAAATCCCAGTGGCCGCTCCTCTTCCACATATCCAGCTTCGCGACGTGCGGCGTGTAAACGAGGTCATAGCCGTATTTAAGATGAGCCTTTTTCCAGAATTCCTCGATGACGTATCTTACTATGGCGCCGTTCGGATGCCAGAGGACGAGCCCCGCGCCGACGTCGTCCGTCATCGAGAAAAGGTCGAGTTCCTTACCGAGCTTCCTGTGGTCGCGCTCCTTGGCCTCTTGAAGCCTCTTCAAGTATTCGTCAAGGGTCTTTCTGTCGGCGAACGCCACCCCGTAAATCCTCTGAAGCATCTTTCTTTTTTCGTCTCCCCGCCAGTAAGCCCCTGCGGTCGTCATGAGTTTAAAGGCCTTGACAAACCCGGTCGAGGGAAGGTGCGGGCCGCGGCAGAGGTCAACAAACCCGCCCTGCCTGTAAATCGAAACCGTCTCGGAATCCAACTCTCGTATCAACTCTTCTTTATACACCTCGCCCTTGGCGCTAAAAAACTTTATCGCGTCTTCCTTCTTGAGCTCTTCCCTCTCGAAGGGAAAATCCGCGTTTATTATCTCGTTCATCTTATTTTCAATCTTCTCGACGTCCTCGGGCGTGAAGGGTTTTTCCACGTCAAAGTCGTAGTAAAAGCCGTCTTCGATTGTCGGGCCTATGGCGAACTTCACGTTGCCATAAAGGGATTTTACGGCCTGCGCCATGATATGGGCGACCGAGTGGCGCAGGACGTCCAGGCCTTCTTTCGAATCGAGCCAAAGGGGCTCAATCGTCAGAACTCCTCCGCCTAAGGCGGACGAAGAGACGAGCTTGGCCGAAAGGTCGACGGCCTTGCCGGAAACCTTGGCGGCAATGGCCTTTTTCAAAAGCCCGCGGCTCTTCAACGCCTCTGCTGCCGAGGTTCCGTCGTCAAACGACGCTTCTTTTCCGTCAGGGAATTTTACGTTTATCATAGAATAAAAAAACGTTATGCGCGGCCGGGAGCGTTATACACCCGGAAATTTTTCGAGCATCACGCATAACGCAGACGTATAACAACCGAAAAATGGTAGGCACGGGCGGTCTCGAACCGCCGACCTCTACAGTGTCAATGTAGCGCTCTACCGCTGAGCTACGCGCCTATTCTCCGCCATTTAACCCATGAATTTTAACATAATTCATTAGTGTGTCAAGTGGTTTATTGGCAGGCAAGGGCTGAGCTCCCCGCTTAAGATTGCGGGGACAGGCTCTTGACTCATAATGTTTTAATTTGCCTCTTTAACTCCCCTCCTTACCAAGGAGGGGTTGGGGGAGGTTGTCTTGAACCTGCTTTTACCCCACCACTTCCCGTTGCATTGCGCTTCGCGCGACAACGGAAGCCCAGCCACTTATAAAGGGGAGGAGAAAGATGCGCGCCGCCGAGGCCTATCAATTCATTTTGCCGTCCGCAAGGACAAAAAGAGGCCGGGGCGAAAGCCGCGGCCTCTTTCAAATAAACCTAACCTCTAAAACGTAATCGAAGCCCCGACTCCGAAGCCCCAGTCCGGGGACTCGTTATTGAGCCCCTCCTTGAACGAGACGTCCACAGCCACCTTGTCCGAGGCGTTAAATATAACGCCTATTAACAAATTAAGCGGGTCGGTGTTTTCCGTCCTGTCCGAATGCTTGTTGCCCGCGACCTCAATCGCCAGATACAAATCTTTTTGCACTTCGTAATCAGCGGCCACTCCGTAAAGTATTATGTCCCTTAGGTTACTGTCTTTATCGTCGCCCACGAACGTGTAACCCAACTGTCCGTGGAGTCTCCACTTCTCGACCGTCTTCGTGGCCGCCAAGACCAAAGACAGATCCTCGTCGCCTGTTCCGAGCCCTTTTTTATAATCACCGCTCGCTGTCTTTATGACAACCTTTGCCGCCAAAGCCGGGTGCGTGCCGTCCTCGCCGGAAAGAAGATACTTGGCCACAAGGTTCATGTCTCCGACCCCTGATTCTGAATCTCCCGTGTCAGGCTCATGCCAAAGGTAAGGCAGTTCGGCCGAGACCTCCAACCTTTCGGTTACGCCGTATATCGGCACGACCATGAACATGAAATCATCGTCACCGTTCTTCCACTCAAGACGGTCGAGGCTTACCTCGACTTGCGCCACGTCTTCCCCCGCGACCCCGGCGTCTTCTGTCGCGAAAGGCCTGTACGCAAATGCGTTACTCGCCGCGACGAATAAAAACATTACAAGAACCGATAAACATCTTTTCATCATGCCGACCCTCCGCGTAATTTAATTGCGGCGACAGCATAACAGATTTCATTATTGATTTCATCACATTTTTACGGGGTCAAATCGGGATAAAAGGCAGGGGAAAAGACCCTTGCCTTTTCCTGCGTCAATCAGAAATCCACCTGCATCCTCAACGCGTATATAAAAAGAGCGTCCGCGGATTTGTCGCCGCCCGGATTTACGACGTACTGCACGTCGGGCGAGATTGAGAGATTTGAATTTGCCTTGTACCTGTAATAAGCCTCGATATAATGCTCGCCGCTTGCAAAATCGGTCGCAAGATTCGCCTCTTCGTAGGCTTTGCTTACGCGGCTGAAGCCGTACGCGACTCCCGTCATGTCGCCGCCCCTTCTCCATTTATTGCCAAGCATCTGAGCGCCTGCCGAGAAAGAGCTGTCAAAGGCTTCGATGTCTTTATCCTGAAAGCCAGCCCTTGCGAAGAGCGTAACGTCGTTAGAGATCTGCTGGTCGAGGCTCATGCCGATTCCCTTGTTCGAAAGTTCGTCGTCTGCCGGTGTAAGCAAATCGCTATGCTTTGTATTGTTGAGCCAGGCGTAGAATCTGTAATTGCCGTTAAGGCCGTATGAAGGCCGCCATATATCTAATTCGGCTATCGCGAAAGGCCTGTCAAAGACGCCGACAAAATCGCCGTCCCCCTCGAAAAGCCCGATGCTGCCTTTGACATTAAGCCCCTTGTTGTATATGGAGGTGAACCTGTAGCCGACGGCAACGCCCGGACCGTAGCCGTTTCCATCCCCTCCTGTCTCGACCGCGAGGTTATTCACGAATATGTCTGCCATGAACTGCGCAAGTTCGTTGTTTGCAACAGCGTTTGCGTCGAAGATGGCTGCGGGGGTCATCTTGCCGACCGTAAGTTCGAAGCGTCTGTCCAGAATATCCGGCACGTCGAACTCGGTCCAGTACCACGCCTCGACTATCTTGAAGGTGTTGTCGTCGAACTCGAGGTCAGCGTTAGGCCCTGAAAATGTGACAGGCACAATCGGCGCCCCGCTGCCTTGCCCCGCCATGCCTCTTATGAAGACGTTTCCGTACCTTCCTATCGGGGCTTGGAAAAAGAGGTCCGCGGAATACGAGCCGTCGGCGGAATCGCCGCCGCGTCCGTTATTCGTTACGCCCTGCAAAAAGAGCGAAAGCCCGCCGCCTATGGTCAGGGCATCCACCCTTTCTTGCATGGCCTTTATCCTTGATGTCCTGTAATCGACCATTTCAAGTTCCCTGCTTATGGTCTCGACGTGGCCTTTCAACTCCTCGACAAGAGTACCGTGCTTTGCCTCGCCTCTTTCGATATCCTCAACCCTTTTTTCAAGTTCCCCTATCCTTTTTTCAACCTCCTTGGAAGAAGGCTCGGCCGCAAGCACAAAGCCGGGCATGATTAAGAACGCAAATACGAGTATCAACCTTTTTGCCACAGTAACCTCCTTTTTTATTCTCCCTCTCCCCTCTGGGGAGCGGCTGGGTTTTATTCGCCCTCTCCCCAAGGGGGAGAGGGCGGGGTGAGGGGGACTTAAGAGTT
>JBBTLC010000206.1:0-2359 GCA_038068875.1 Deltaproteobacteria bacterium | reverse complement strand
TGAGGTGAGGGGTCTTTAATTTTCTTTTCCTATGACCCTCAAGTCCCCCTCACCCCACCCTCTCCCCTTTGGGGAGAGGGAATAAAAGACAACTGCTATGGGAAACACGGAATCCAGGATAATAGGGCTTTTGAAATCAAGCGACGGGGCATACACCTCGGGTCAGGCGATAAGCCGCACCCTCGGCATATCAAGGAACGCGGTATGGAAGCATGTCGAATCCTTAAGAAAGTCCGGCTACTCGATAAAGGCGTTCCCGAGAAAGGGCTACGTCCTTATTTCGTCCGCCAATAATAATGGCGGACCGTTTAACAAGGTGGAACTCGGCATGGCGCTTTCTTCGTCCAAGCTCATAGGCAAGACCTTCGTCTTTTTCGATTCGACGGACTCCACGAACCTCCGCGCTTTGACCCTCGCGAAGAACGGCGCGGCCGAGGGCACGGTCGTCATAGCCGATTCGCAGAGCGAGGGACGCGGAAGACTCGGAAGAAAATGGGTCTCTCCCCGCGGCGTAAACCTCTACACCTCGGTCATATTCAGGCCCAACATCCCTCCCCACAGGGCGCACGCGATAACGCTTGTTTCCGCCGTGGCGGTCGCCGAGACTATCGGAGCCTTTTGCCGGAAAAAAGCGGAAGTGAAGTGGCCGAACGACGTGCTTCTGGATTCGAAGAAGGTCGCCGGCATACTTACCGAGATGTCGTCCGAAACCGACAGGGTGAACTTCATGGTGGTGGGCATCGGAATAAACGCCAACATGGCCCTCAAAGACGCGCCTTTTGAGATAAAAAGCGTTGCGACGTCCATAGCGGAAAAGACATCCATGCCCGTGGACAGGGTTAAGCTTGTAACCGCTCTTTATTCCAACCTCGAAAAATGGTATAAAATATTCATCAAAAGCGGCCTCCCGCCGGTCTTGAAGGCTTGGAAAGATTACTTCATGAAAGAGGGCAAACCAATAACGGTAAAGGGGCTTACCAAAACCATAAAAGGCATTTGCCTCGGGGTGGACGAAGAAGGAGCGCTTCTTCTCAGACTACCCTCGGGCGAGGTCGAGAGGGTCGTTTCCGGGGACGTCGAGTGATGCTCGCGATAGACATAGGCAACACGAACATCGTAGCCGGGGTTTTCGACGGAAAAATCCTCCTCGCGCACTGGAGAATGGAAACCGCGAAGGAGAGAACCTCCGACGAATACGGCATCACTCTCTTGTCGCTTTTCGCGCACGCGGGAATAAAGAAGGAAGAAATCGAAGGCGCATGCGTAGGATGCGTAGTGCCGCAGTTAAAGGACACCTTCACGAGAATGATACGGGATTACGTCAAGGTAGCTCCTCTCGTAGTGGAGCCGGGGGTCAAAACCGGCATGCCGATACTCACGGATAATCCGAAGGAGGTCGGCGCGGACAGGATAATAACGAGCGTTGCCGCATACTCGGCCCATAAGTGCGCGCTTATAGTCGTGGATTTCGGCACGGCGATAACGTTCGACTGCGTGAACGAAAAAGGGGAATACATGGGCGGGGCCATAGCGCCGGGCATGCAGGTCTCGACCGAGGCGCTTTTTAACAAAGCCGCCAAGATAGCCAAGGTCGAGATAACCAAGCCGGCCTTTGCCATAGGGAAAAACACGGTCGAGAGCTTGAAGTCGGGAGTGCTCTACGGGTTCGCCGGACTGGTGGACGGGGTGGTGGAAAAGATAAAAAAGGAATTCAAGGTGAAGCCCGAAAAGGTCATAGCGACCGGCGGATACGCCCATATAATAGCGAAGGAATCCGCGAGCATAACGGAACTCGACGAATTCTTGGTGCTAAAGGGACTTAGAATAATTTATGAGGTGAACTCATGAGCGAAGAAGAAGCGAAAACTCATTTTCTTGCCGGCATGAAGCATCTAAGGAAAAACTCCTTGGAAGATGCCTGCAAGGAATTCGAGAAGGCTCACAAACTCGAAAAAGAAAACCCGCTCTACATGTCCTACTACGGAATGTGCGCGGCCTTGAGATGGGGTAAAATCGGGCTCGGACTCGAACTCTGCACCAAGGCCATCAAAAAAGAGTTTTTTAAGACCGAATACTACGTGAACCTCGGCAAGGTGTACATGGCGTCCGACAACAAAAAGGGCGCGATAACCGTGCTCTCGAAGGGGCTCAGGTTCGACCCTGATAACGAAGAGATACATAATCTCCTCGTGGACCTCGGCGTGAGGAAAGGGCCGGTAATACGTTTCCTCAAGAGGTCGAATCCCTTGAATAAAATCCTCGGCATATTCTTAAGGCGCACATTGCCGGGGATTATGGGCAAAACCGAACCAACCGAAGAAGTGATTCCGGTAAAGCCGCCAGAAGAACCGGTCGAAAA
>JBBTLC010000205.1:0-3523 GCA_038068875.1 Deltaproteobacteria bacterium | reverse complement strand
ACATCCTCGACCTTAACGCGGCCCTTGAAATATCGCGTGAGTTTCACGAGCCGGCCTGCGTGATAATAAAACACAATAACCCCTGCGGCGTCGCGATGTCAAAGGAGGGGTTGGCGAAGGCCTATGAACTCGCCCTTGCCTGCGACCCTGTATCGGCCTTCGGCGGCATAGTCGGCTTTAACGGAAGGGTAACGAAGGAACTCGCCGAAAAACTTATTGACATATTCCTCGAGGCCGTCGTGGCTCCGTCTTTCGACAAAGGCGCGCTGGAGGCGTTCGAGAAAAAGAAAAACCTCCGCGTAATGGCGGCCGGAGAAGAGCTCGGCCATAATCCCCTCGAATCGCCCTTTGAGATCAAAAGGGTCTCGGGCGGGGTTTTGATTCAAACGATTGACAGGGAAAGCGCCTCGGACCTTAAATGCGTCACCGAGAGGGCTCCGACGGACGAGGAACTCACGGATCTCCTTTTCGCGTGGAACGTCGCCAAGCACGTTAAAAGCAACGCCATAATATTCGCGAAAGCGGGGCAGACCTTGGGCATAGGCGCGGGGCAGATGTCCCGCATAGACTCGACCAAACTCGCCTCCATGAAGGCCAAAGACGTAGGCTTCGACTTAAAGGGGAGCGTTCTCGCCTCTGACGCCTTTTTTCCGTTCAGGGATAACGTTGACCTCGCTTCGCAAAACGGCATCACCGCGATTATCCAGCCCGGCGGCTCGATAAGGGACGAAGAGGTCGTGAAGGCCGCAAACGAACACGGCCTCGCCATGGTATTTACTGGCATAAGGCACTTCAGGCACTAAAAAATCCGCCTTAATTCGGGGTTCTCCCCTTTTACAAAGGGGAGACAGAGGGGATTTCTTAATGAAGATACTCATAATAGGTTCCGGCGGCAGGGAACACGCGCTTGCGTGGAAGATATCGAAAAGCCCGCTCGCGGAAAAGATATTCATCGCCCCGGGCAACGCCGGAACGCTCGAACACGGCGAAAACGTAGCCATAAAGGCGGACGACATAAAAGGCCTTAAGGCCTTCGCCTTAAAAGAGCGTATCGGCCTTACCGTGGTAGGGCCGGAGGTTCCCCTCACCCTCGGCATAGTAGATGAATTTACCACGGACGGGCTTAAGATATTCGGCCCGTCGAAAAAGGCCGCTGAGATAGAAGGAAGCAAGGTCTTTTCAAAAGAACTCATGCAAAAATACGGCATCCCGACGGCAAGGTATAAAACTTTTTCAATCCCCGGGGAAGCGATAGAATACGCGAGAAGAGAATCCCACCCTCTCGTCGTAAAGGCCGACGGCCTTGCCGCTGGCAAGGGGGTCATAATCTCGCAAAGCCCCGCAGAAACCGCTACCGCAATAACGAGCATAAGCAAAGACTTCGGAGACGCCGGGAAAAGAATAATAATAGAAGAATTCCTGCAAGGCGAAGAGGTGTCATTTCTCGCCATAACGGACGGAAAAACAGTGCTTCCTCTGGCGTCGGCTCAAGACCATAAAACAGTTTTCGACAACGACTTGGGGCCAAATACCGGCGGCATGGGCGCGTATTCGCCGGCCCCTGTCATGACAAAAGAACTTGAAGAAGAAGCCCTTTCCACGATAATGCTCCCGACAATAAAGGCCATGGGAAAGGAAGGCCGGCCTTATAAAGGAGTGCTTTACGCCGGGCTTATGATAACGGACAAAGGGCCCAAAGTCTTGGAGTTCAACGCCAGATTCGGAGACCCCGAAACCCAGCCCATACTCACGCGCCTTAAAACCGACCTCGTTCCCGTCATGCTCGCGGCAATCGAAGGCACACTCGACGGAATAAAGCTCGAATGGGACTCGCGCGCTTCGGTATGCGTGGTCATGGCGGCCAAGGGATACCCCGGAGACTATGAAAAGGGTAAAGAGATTATCGGACTCAACGAGGCGAAAAAAACCGAAGATGCCTTTATATTCCACGCGGGAACAAAGATAAAAGACACCTTGACGATAACCGACGGCGGAAGGGTTTTGGGAATTACGGCACTCGGCGACAGCGTCAAATCCGCGATAGAGCGGGCGTATAAAACCGTTCGGAAGATATCATGGGACGGGGCGCATTACAGAAAAGACATAGGGAAAAAGGCTTTAAGACAACTCTCTTAAGGAGGCTTTTTATGACAAAACCGGTTGTGACGATAGTAATGGGAAGCGACTCGGACCTCGCGGTCATGGACGAGGCGGCGAAGGTGTTAGAGCTTTTCGAAGTCCCTTACGAGATGACCGTGTCCTCGGCGCACAGGGCTCCGGACAGGACCTTGAAAATTGCCGCTACGGCCGAGAAAAGAGGAATAAAGGTAATCATAGCCGGAGCCGGACACGCGGCGCATCTCGCGGGATTCATCGCGGCCAAGACGACCCTTCCCGTGATAGGAGTGCCGATAGATTCGAGCGCCCTTAAAGGACTCGACGCCCTTCTCTCGACAGTTCAGATGCCGGCGGGAGTGCCCGTAGCTACCGTTTCCATAGGGAAATCCGGGGCCAAAAACGCGGCAATACTCGCGGCCCAGATACTTTCTTTAAGTGACAAAGAACTTTGCGTAAGACTCAAAGAGTTCAAAAAAGCGGAGGCGGAAAAAGTGGAAGAAAAGGCGAGAAAACTTTCCGCCATGAAGAGATAAGCCTGAACGGCCTTGAAAACAGGCGACAAAAAACCCAAATCCCCCCGCTTCCCGTTGCAATGTATTACGGCAACGGGAACCCAGCCCCTTTGCAAAAGGGGGGAACCCCTCATCTTGAAGCCCGGCGACGACTTCGCTCCCGCTGTAGAAGCGTTAAGGCGCGGCAAAATAGTCGCGTACCCGACCGAGACCTTCTACGGCTTGGGAGTTGACGCGTTAAACCCAAAGGCAGTCGAAAAACTCTTCGCGATAAAAGGCCGGCCTCCGGAAAAACCCGTAACGCTCATAATAAAAGACCGCGCGGAATTGAAAAATATAGCCTTTGAAATTTCACGCCAGGCAACACTCCTCATGGACCGTTACTGGCCCGGCCCTCTCACATTGATATTAAAGGCCTCGAAAAAAATCCCTTCGCTCATAACGGCCGGAACAGGCACGGTCGGAGTCAGGATTTCGTCTGACCTAACGGCGCAAAAACTCGCTTTCGAATTCAGCTCGGCCATAACCGCGACGAGCGCCAACCCCTCGGGCAAACCCCCGGCAAAAGACACCGCGAGTTGCGTGGAATACTTTAACGGCAATATTGACGTCGTAATAGACGGCGGGAGTCTTACCGCGGAAAAAGGCTCCACCATAGTGGACGCCACGGGAACGGAAATTAAACTTGTACGCGAAGGTGTTATACCGTTTGAAGAAATAGCAGAATTTCTGAAAATCCAAAAGTAAGAACGGAGGCGGTCCATGAAAAGAATCATAAGGTATTTTTTCGAGGGACTCGTGATACTCATTCCAATATTCGTCTCGGTGTACGTGGTTTTAACCGTTTTCAGGAAAATTGACGGCATATTCGATTTTTCGACTCCCGGAATAGG
>JBBTLC010000204.1:0-10444 GCA_038068875.1 Deltaproteobacteria bacterium | reverse complement strand
CGGCACGATCCCTCCCGCAGCCGGCGCTTCGAGGAGAACGAGCGGCGCTTCTTCCTCAAGTGGGGGAAGACAAGGCCCTCCAGGATCGACTGGATGCTGCCGCCCGGCACGGGTGCGGGCGCCGTTACGAATTTATTCAATTCAAGAACAACCGACGATAAAAAGGCATGGACAGCCCTTCTTGAACTCGGCGTAATGCCCGGCAGAGCAACGGTCGCGGCCGCTTATAGGCGCGGAGAAACAGGCGCCGCGGCGAATAACGTGCAGACAGCCACGACTCTCGGAGCCACATATCTTTTCACGCAGAACGTGGAATTCATGATAAACCACACGTGGTACAACGGCTCGTATTACGACCTTACCGCGAATAACGAAGATAAAACAGGAGATCAACTCACAACCTTTATGATGTTCGCGGCGTTCTAACGCCTATGACGGAAGGTAAAAAATCCGGCCTGCTTAGGCGGGCCGGATTTTTTCTTAAAATCATTTTGTCATTCCCGCAGTCTTTTGAGCGGGAATCCGGTAATTATTGGATTACGCTATGAGACTAAAAACACTTCCATTCGTTTTTGTTCTTTTTCTTTTAACCTCCTGCGCCGGTCCGCTCGCGTTGAATTACTCTTCAAAGGAAGAGCCTGTTGTAAGGACATCCAAGGATATAACGGTTTTTGTGGAGCCTTACAAAGACGCAAGAAAGGCCGTTTCGAAGCAAACGGCAGGCGCGATAAATTCAACCGTTTCCGACATGACGGGCCAAAAGATTATCCTTGATAAGGACGTATCTGCCTTGGTAACGTCGGCCTTTGTGGAGGAATTAAAGTCTTCCGGTTTTAAAACAACTGAACCGGCAGAGGCCGCGGCCTACGTTCTTACGGGCGAGATAAGAGAATTCCATCTCGACATAGCGGAGAGGGATAAAATCAAAATCGAGATACAATCGGTTTTAAAAGAAAAGACGACGGATAAAGTTGTTTTTTCGCGCGTGGAAAGAGTCGAGGACGAAAGGTTCGCCGGAGTGACCGGCAATTCAAGGCGCACCATATCGGCTTATATGGTGAAAAATCTTTCAAGCGTGGTGCGAAAGACGATAAAAGAGGCCGCCTTCGTGATAAACGCAGTCGAGCCTTTTAACGGCGGCGTTGGTTCCGGGGAAACAAAAGGCGGGCCGCAAGATAAGCCAGTTTTTTCGGCCAAGGGGCGCCTCTTTGTGGTAAGCGTTCCGGAGAGGGCTAAACTTTATGTGGGCGATATATATTACGGCATTACCCCGATAACCGCGGAACTTACGCCCGGCATATATGACGTGCGTTTAAAACTCGACGGATACGATGATGAAAAGGAAAAGGTTTCAATAAGGGAAGGAAGCACTACGGAACTGGAGATATTGTTTAAGAAGCAGTAATTGGGCAGACCAAAATCATATCAAGTTCGTAGCGTGATTGAATTTCGAATCTTAATTTTCAAACAAGTCTAAATATTCCTTGAAGATAAAAAACCTGTTTCTTTTGAAGCCTGTAATTTCTTTCAGGATGCCAAGATTCTGAAAATCATTTATAAGTTGATAAACTGTCGGATGTTTTAGGTTAAGCTTTTCGCCAATTATGGACGCATCGGCGATTGGCTCTGAATATAAAATTCGCAATAAGCGTTTCCCATGTTTGGCTCTTTTGCCAAGACTCAGGATGTCGGCTTCACACCTATTTCTTAGCGTAATTATTTTTTCAAAGGTCGTTTTACTTTTTTGCGCGGTCTCAGAAATTCCGGCAAGGAAAAATTTTATCCAATGCTCGATATTGTTTGAAGTCCTGACGACAGTCAAAGAATCGTAATACGCACCTTTGTTTCTTTCAAAAAAATCAGAAAGATAAAGCGTGGGTTTGATTAGAAACCCTTTTTCAATCAGATAAAGGGTAATAAGCAGGCGACCGATACGTCCATTTCCGTCTAAGAAGGGATGTATGGTTTCAAACTGGTAATGGCTGACGGCGTTTTTGATGAGATGAGGTATATCCAACCGTTCATTATGCCAAAATTTCTCCAAATCGCCCAGTAAATCGGGTAATTCCAAGTAATGAGGCGGGATAAAAAATGCATCTCTAAGGCCGGACCCGCCTATCCAGTTTTGTGAACTCCTTATTTCTCCGGGCATTTTTTCTTTTCCTCTGGTATTTGTTAGTAGAAGCTTATGAGCGTCGCGGAGAAGTCTCATCGAAAGAGGAATAGTTTTTAACTGGTCGATGGCAAAATTCATCGCCTTGGTGTAATTTTGAACCTCGTTCCAGTCATCTTTCTTTTCAGGTCTTACCTCTTTTTCCGGCAGCATTGCTTCATCAAGGCCTGTTTGAGTACCTTCGATTTTACTCGATGCGGTGACCTCTTTGGCTATATGCATGTGGATAAAGAAGTCCACGTCAGGAATTAATCTTGAGTAAGCGTTAAGCTCACCCAAATACCTGACAGCTTCTTCTAATAGAATGTCAATTTTTCTGTCTGTCCATTGAAAAGGAATATTAATTAGATTAGGAGAAAAACTTTTGTATGCCTCTTGTTGTTTGTAAGCTCCGGCCTTGAAAGAATTCATAAGCGCCACCTTAATATTTAATCTTACATAAGAATAGCCATATGTAACGTTTATATCATATTCCTTACATATGTCAAGGTTATGTACAGGTATGCTGCGTTAAAATATATTGGTAGTTGGCAATAAGAAGGATTTTTATGGAAGGGTTGGCCTGCTGATTTACAAAAATTATGGCGGAAGGGTGAGGGAGTCGAACCCTCCAGCCCCCGCATAACGGCGGCAACCGGGTTTTGAAGACCCGCAGGGCCACCGGGCCCATTACCCTTCCCTCTTGTAATTACATAATTAGGGGAAACCTTCGGTAGAAAGTTTCCCCTAAGATAAAAAAACAAACGCCGCCTTAATCTGCTTTTTTCCGATCCGCCGGCCTTTGGTTTCCGGGCGTTTTCCCTCTTCACCCGGCATCCCGGCTGTAAGAGGTTCCGCGCCTTTGTTTCTGGCCGCCTTAGGCGGTTTGCACGCGCCCTGCGGATGGTGTTTACGCACTCAGGCGTTAGATTAGGCAACGCTTGCTAAAACCTTCTCTCTCTACTTATATTATACCACATTCTTCAAAGTTCGCAATAAGAGGCGCTTGGGTAATTTTATGTAGGACAATCCCCCGGTAAATGCCTCCGGGGACAGGCTTTTTAGGATATGCCCCATTTTGTCATTCCCGTCCGCCTTACTGATTGGTGGAAGCGGGAATCCACGTTTTTGTTTTTAAAATAAAAAAGACTCTGGATTCCCGATTAAGACCTCGGGAATGACACTGTATAAAAAACACATGTTTTGCAAAATGAATTCGTTTTTGTTATAATATTTTAAGTTGCCTGGTTTTTGGCGGCGGCTGATAAGCGGGCCGCGTTTGCGGCTCGTAAAATTTTTTAAGGAGGGTTTTTGGTCATGAGTGATTGCGGAAACGGTTGCAGTGACGGAAGGGGAGGCCCGTTTTCAGAGGGCAGGGAACTTGTGGAGTTTGTCATGCAGGCCCACGGCGGGGGTGTCGCGAAGGCGCCCATTCCGAACGGCGGGCTTAACGCGAAATGTCAGGGATGCGGAGAGCAGTTCGTGCTTAAAACCTTTGTCGACGCGTGCCCGAAGTGCGGCGGTGTTCATGCGGTAAGCCCGCCCAGGTGCGACGACCCGGCGAATATCCAGTTCGCGGGCAAAGACTTCACGGCGTAATCTCCAAGAGGTTTACGGAAACGCAAGGCGCCCCGATGTAACATCGGGGCGCCCTTTTTTAATCGTAAGCGTCCGAAGTCCGCTTGCGTGTCTTTCACTCTTTCGGGTTTTCTTTCGTTTCCGGACATTTTGTCTTCAGGAGTTCCATGGCCTTCGCGAGTTCTCCGTGGCTTCCGAGCATGACGAGCAGGTCTCCCTGTTCGAGTCTGAAATCCCCCCTCGGGTTAGTGTGGGCCTTGCCTTTTCTCACGACCGCCAGTATGGTCGCCCCTTCTGTTTTTCTCCGGAGGTCGAGTTCTTCGAGCGTCATCCCCTCTACGGCGCAGCCCTTTTCGATGAAGTACGTGTCCATGAGGCTCGTTTCGAGGATACTCGCGAGGCTGGCCAGCCGGTCTATTGAAAGAGATGGGTTCCGGAACATCGCGTAACCCTCCATCCTGACGAGGTCTATCTGGTTTTGTATGATGTTGCCGGGTATCTTGTATTCCTTGAGAACCCTCGCGAATATTTCGACCGAGGTTTCGAACTCCTCGGTTATGACCTGCGTCGCGCCGAGGGCCGCGAGTTCTTCGACCTCGTTCGCGTAGCGCGTCCGGACGAGCACGGCGAGCCCGGGATTCAAATCCTTCGCGGTCTTCACGATGCGTCTCGTGCTTATGGGGTCGGAAATCCCCACTACGAGCATCTTCGCCTTCTCGACGCCCATCCTTCTCATCACTTCCGGGTGAGTCGAGTCTCCGAAGTGGGCCTTGTGCCCGAGGCGCTTGGCTTGTTTGACGCGCTCGGAGTTCATGTCGAGGATTAGGTGCTCTATGGCGGTCTCTTTCAGGACCTTCGCGAGGTTTTGCCCGTTCAGGCCGTAGCCGACGATTATCACGTGGTTCGATAGATGGGTCGTGGGTATGTTTCTCGCGTGGTGAAGCCTTGTGCCGAGAAGGTGCATCACGCGCGCCGCGACCTCCGGCGCCCATTGGAACACGAAAGGAGTCGCTATCATCGTGAGTATCGAGGCCGCGAGCACGTTCTGGTAGAGGTCGTGCCCGAGCATGCCGTAGTCGCTTCCCATGTTCATCAGGATAAACGAGAATTCTCCGACCTGAGACAGGCTCAATCCCACTATTATCGAAAGCCTCAAGGGATAGCGGAGTATCTGTCCGACGCCGATTATCACGATCGCCTTTACGATGAGTATGGCGAGCGCGATAAGGAGCAGTTCAGGCACGTTCGTTGAAAAATACTTGAGTTCGAGGAGCATGCCCATGGAGACGAAAAAGAGCGAGCTGAACGTGTCCCTGAACGGCAAGACGTCGGCGACTATCTGGTTCGAGTACTCGCTTTCCGAGATAATAAGCCCGGCCACGAATGCGCCGAGGGCGAGCGATAATCCGGCTAAAGACGCGAGCCACGCCGTTCCGAGACAGACGAGAACTATCGTCAAGATGAAGACCTCGCGGTTACGGAGTTTGACGACCTCGTTAAAGAGTTTTGGTATGACGTATGAGGCGGAAACGACTATCAATACTATGGCGACCGCGGCTATCAAGAGCCCCTTCGCCACGAGAAGAGCGGAGCCGCCGGTTGACTCGGAGAAGCCCTGAACGAGAAGAACCATCAAAACGACGCTGATGTCCTGAAAAAGCAGTATCCCCACCGAGAGGCTGCCGTGCGACGAGTTCACCTCCACGCGGTCGATGAGGAGCTTAAGAACTATCGCGGACGACGAAAGCGACACTATGAATCCGAGAAGGAGCGCGACGTGGAAGGGTTGTCCCATGATTGTTGAGAACATCCAAACGAGCGCGATGGTGAAAACGAGCTGAAGCCCGCCGCCCAGGACCGCCTCGCGCCTTATGCTTATCATTTTTTTAATGGAGAATTCGAGGCCGATGGTGAAAAGCAGGAGGACTATGCCTATCTCGGCCAGGGTTTTTACTTCATTGGTTTCCGTGACGAGTCCGAGGCCGTGAGGCCCGATGAGAACTCCGGTTATGAGAAACCCGATTATCGTCGGAAGCCTCGCCTTGCTCAAGGCGACGCTCACCAATACCGATACGCCCATCAGGAGGACGAGTTCTTTTAAAAGCGGTATGCCTGTCAAGCCGGGCGCCTCTCCGTTCGCGGATGTCTAAACGTCCCTCTTTGATTGCGCGGCCTGCCCATGTCCGACCCGGGACGTCTGCTGAACGAGTGTTTTTTGAAATCGAGGAATTTTGCCGAAAATAAAGCCGCGCTACTTCTTGGAGGCCGTTCGCTTGCCGATATTTTTTAATTTTTTCTCCAGCCTGTCGGCTTCCTGCTCTGTTTTCTTCAAGTTTTCGATGACCTTTTTGACTTCATTTTTCAAAAATGGGTTCTTTGACGGGCTCTTGCTCGCGGCGTAGATCATGCCGCCGAGCTTTCCGAAAAGGTCCTCGGCTTTTACGTGGCTCCGGAAGATTTGATAGCGTAATTTGCCTGTCTCGGCTATTTCCTCGCCCTTTGCCTCGGCCTTCTTGGCGCTCTTTTTGACCGCGTCCCAGGATTCTTTAGCGGCTTTTTTTATTTCGGTCTTTACCTTGTCCAGATATGTCATGAGCCACCTCCGTTGAATTTTTATATAAAAAGATTATATAGCCATACTCGCGTCCTGTCAAAGGAATCACAAGGGGTGACCTCCCCGCTTAAGATTGCGCGAGGTACCCACCCGCCCCATAGGGCGGGTGGGGCTATGCACCCTTAATGCTTTAATTTATCTCTTTAACTCCCCTCCTTACCAAGGAGGGGTCGGGGGAGGTTGTTTTGAGTCTGCTTTTACCCCACCCGGCCTCCCCTTATCCGCCTCGCCTGCGGTGGGCGAGACCTCGCCTGTAGGCGGGTAAAGGGGAGGAGAAAAATGCGCACCACCGAGGTTTATTAATTCATCCGCCCGCCTTACTAATTGGCGGGCGGACCGTCCGCAAGGCCAAAAGCCTTTACAACATCTTTCCTCTAATGTATATTTATTAATTATGGCTGAGATAATAGACGGAAAAACCATAGCAACGGAACTCAGGGCCGCTCTCAAAAACGAGGTGGATATATTGAAGGAAACGCGGGGCGTTACACCCGGGCTTGCCGTGGTTTTGGTCGGCGACGACCCTGCCTCAAAGGTTTACGTGAAGAATAAGGGCAAGGCCTGCGAAGAGGCGGGCATACGCTCGGTTCAGCATTGCCTGCCTGAGAACACTTCCGAAGAGCGGCTTTTGGGTCTCATAAGGGACCTTAACGACGATTCGGAAATCCACGGCATACTCGTGCAACTGCCGCTTCCGAAGCATCTCGACCAAAATACGGTTCTCGAGGCCGTATCGATCGAAAAGGACGTTGACGGATTTCATCCCTATAACGTCGGCATGCTTACGCTCGGGAAACCTGTTTTCGAGCCTTGCACTCCGAGGGGCATAATGGTGCTTTTGGATTCCGTCGGAATCGAGATAGAGGGTAAAGACGCCGTGGTAATCGGCAGGTCTAACATAGTCGGAAAGCCGGCCGCCCTCATGCTTCTTAACCGTAACGCGACCGTTACCCTTTGCCACTCCAAGACAAAAGACCTCGCGGCGCGGGTTTCAACGGCCGACATAGTGGTGGCGTCCATCGGAAGGCCGGGCTTTGTAAAAGGAGATTGGATAAAGAAGGGCGCCGTCGTCATAGACGTCGGCATAAACCGCCTTCCCGACGGAAGGCTTACCGGAGACGTCGAGTTTTTAAAGGCCTCGGCCCGGGCCGGATACATTACGCCCGTTCCCGGGGGGGTCGGCCCCATGACCATAGCCATGCTTCTCGAAAACACGCTGGATGCCGCGGAAAGGATATTAGGCAAATGATAATAACAAAGAAGAGAAACCCCGATGATATAGTGAAGAGGCTTAACAACAAGAAGACCGTTTATCTCTTCGGGTGCGATTCGTGCGCCGAGCAGTGCAAGACAGGAGGAGCGGAGGAATTAAAGGAGATGACCGCGCTCCTCGAGGGGAAAGGTTTCATTGTAACGGGGAGTTCCTTGCTTGACGAGACCTGTTATAACCAACTCGTGAGAAAAGAGTTCCGTTTGAGAGAAGAGATAAAAACTTCCGACGCCGTGGTGGTTCTTGCCTGCGGGGCCGGAGTTAAAACCGTCGCGGATAACGCGGACGAATCTCAGCCGGTTTTCCCGGCGCTCGATACCATATTCCTTGCCTCGGTCGAAAGGCACGGGAGGTTTTTCGAGGGGTGCTCTCTTTGCGGCGAATGCGTGCTCGATCGCACCGGCGGCATATGCCCTCATACGGAATGCCCGAAGGGACTTCTTAACGGCCCCTGCGGAGGCGTGGCTGACGGCAAGTGCGAGGTGAACGTTGAAAACGAATGCGCGTGGGTCAGGATTTATCAAAGGCTCAAGGCGCAGGGAAGGCTTGACGTGATGAGGGAGTATCACGAGCCGAAGAATAACGAAGCGTCCGTAAGGCCGAGAAACGTTTGCCTGAGGTAGCGGGGCGAGGCAATCGCAATACGCAGGCCGGGGTTTTATGTTTTTCTCCTCCCCTTGTAAAGGGGAGGGTGGGTGGGGTAGAAGGCGAAGAAAAAGAAACCTCCCCCTTCCCCTCCTTGTTAAGGAGGGGAGAGATATTATCTCCACTCCTTTTATAAGGCAAGGAGGGGATTGCAGGCAAACATGCCCGCGAGGAGGAGAGAATAAAAACCGCCTTCCTCTATTCCGAAAAATTCTCGTCTGTCTCTTACGGCTCCGACCATCCCATGAGGCCTGAGCGCCTTAGACTCGCCTTTGAACTCATAAAAGAAAAAAAACTCTTCGCACTAATCCCCCCGCTTCCCGTTGCAATGCTTCGCGGCAACGGGAGCCCAGCCCCTTTGGAAAAGGGGGTAACCCTTGAAAATTCCGAGTTAATCGCTGCGAGGCAAGTTACGCTCGAAGAATTGCTTACCTTTCATACCGCCGATTATATCGAGGCTTTGAAAGAATCGGATTCAGGCAGACCTCCCGAAAACGGGAGCGTTTTCGGCTTGGGCTACGGCGATAATCCATGTTTCAAAGGGGTCTTCGAGTGGTCGAGTTTTGTTACCGGAGCGTCTGTTCAGGCCGCGGAACTCGTTAGTTCCGGGAAAAAGGACATTGCCTTTAATATCGGTGGCGGGTTACACCACGCGATGAGAGGAAAGGCGAGCGGCTTTTGTTACATAAACGACCCGGTTGTCGCGATAAATCACCTCCTCAAACAAGGGAAAAGGGTAGCCTACGTTGACATAGACGCTCACCACGGAGACGGGGTTCAGGCCGCGTTTTACGATACTGATAAGGTCCTTACCATTTCGCTTCACGAAAGCGGGGAATTTCTTTTTCCTGGAACAGGCTTTCCCGAAGACTCGGGAGCAGGCCAAGGACGCGGCTATTCAATCAATCTCCCTTTTCCGCCGGACACCGGAGACGAACTCTTTGCACGGGGTTTCGAAGAAATAGTGCCGCCCTTTATAGAGGCTTATAAGCCCGATATTCTCGTAACCCAGCTTGGCGTTGACACCTTCGCCTCTGACCCGATAACCCATCTTAGGCTTACGACAAACGGATTCGAGACAATGGTAAAAAGATTCAGGTCAATGAATCTTCCGTGGGTCGCGCTCGGAGGCGGAGGCTATGATATGGATAACGTAAAACGCGCGTGGACTCTCGCGTGGGCGATTATGAACGAGGCCGAGGACAGGGAGGATTTAATCGAACTGCGCGACGCTCCTCTTAAGGAAAAAACCTCCGCGGCTCAAAGGAAATCGGTCGAAGAAGCAGTGAGGTATCTAAAGAAAGAGGTGTTGCCTCTTGTGAGGGGCGGATGACCCAGCCTTTTCTTGACTGCGTTCCTCCGTTGGGGTATAAAAGGCTTATGCAGGATTTTGAAGGTAAAAAACATGCAACCTGACATAATCCCTCTCATAGCAGGTCTCATAATATTCGTCTCAAGCCTCATATCCCTTAAATTGGGCTTGTCGGTTGCCGTAATAGAAATTTGTATCGGCGTCATTGCCGGGAATCTTGGCCTAAGGGCCGAGGAGTGGATGCTCTATTTCGCGGGATTCGGGGGGATTGTCCTCACTTTTCTCGCAGGGGCGGAGGTGGACGCGAAGCTCTTCAGGGAAAAATTCAAGGAGAGTTTTCTCATAGGGTTTTTCTCTTTTCTTGCGCCCTTTGTGTGCGCGTTCCTTTTCGCTTATTTCGTCGCAGGGTGGAGCCTTTCGGCCTCCCTCATAGCCGGGGTCGCGCTTTCCGAAACCTCGATCGCGGTTGTTTATTCCGTTCTTCAGGAAACAGGCCTTTCCGGAAACGCCGCAGGGAACATCCTCATGGCCGCGACCTTCGTGACAAACACGTTTACCGCCATTGCCTTAAGCGTTATCTTCATAAAGCCGACGCTGTATACGGCCATTTTCATAGCGGTCTCCGTGGGGGTTATATTCCTCGCTACGGCTTTTTCCCGTTATGTGTTCGAGAATCCGGTTCTTAAGAATAAGGTCGTGGAGCCGGAGATAAAATACCTCTTTCTCCTTCTTCTCGTATTGATATACTTCGCCAATCTGGGGGCAGGGCACGCCATATTGCCCGCGTTCGTTTTAGGTTTTTTCATGTCAGGGCATTTTTCCGGGACAAAGGGGACAATGGCCGTAAAAAAGAGGCTTAGAACGGTTGCCTTC
>JBBTLC010000203.1:0-4553 GCA_038068875.1 Deltaproteobacteria bacterium | reverse complement strand
TCTGAAGGCGCGTTGGTAACAGGCATAGACGTCTCAACCCCTTCGATAGAGGCGGCTAAAGAGCACGCCGCTAAGCATGGCCTTAAAATAGACTATTGCGCAATAGAGGTATCTTCTTTTTCAACGGAAAATAAAGGCGTTTTCGATTGCGTTGTATCGAGCGAGGTCCTGGAGCATGTGGAGAATTTGCCCGAGTTTATAAAAGACGCTGCTTCAACGCTTAAAAAAGGCGGTTTATTTTTATTTTCAACAATAAACAAAACCATCATGGCCAAGTTTTTGGCAATATTCATGGCTGAAGACGTTTTGAGGATTCTCCCCAAAGGGACGCACGATTACAAAAAGTTCATAAAGCCCTCGGAACTCGCGAGGTTTTTAAGGGAAAATTCCGTTGTTGTTAAGGACGTAAGAGGGATAAGCCTGAGCCTTAGCGAAAGAGGATTCAAGATAAGCAAAGACACTTCCGTAAATTACATCGGTTACGGGGTTAAGCAGTAAGGGGGCTGTTGAAAAACATAAATAATAGTCAAAATGTCATGCTGAACTTGTTTCAGCATCTAAATTAAGACCCTGAACCAACCCTTCGACCATTCGACAGGCTCATGGCTCAGGGCAGGATTCAGGGTGACAAAATGGGACTTTTTAACCGGATATTTCACGCGCTGTGGTTTTTTCTTTGGGCCGGAGCGAGCATTTTAAGCACCATGAGAAGTTTTCTTTTGTCTTTGAGCGAGAGGGTCTTATAGCCTCTTAATAGTTCCACCACGGCCGTGTTCTCGTCGATTGTTTTATTGGAAGCGCTGTTCGGACTCGCCAGCATTTCCCCTTTTCCCGTAAGGAGCCACCTCCGGTCAACCATGAGGACTGATTCTATGGCAGCAAGCAGAGGCCCGTCCGGAATCTTCCTTCCTGTTTCGAGTAGAGAGAGGCATCTCATTGAGATGCGGAATTTTTCCGACATCTCCTCTTGGCTTAGGCCGAACTTCTTCCTCAAGAGGCGTAGTCTCTTCCCGGCATCCCTGCTCTTCGCCGGGCGCGCCTTTCCCGGAGCATAGGCGTATTTAAGCGTGTCTTCCATAAGTTTTGAGATTAGTTGAGTTCGCGGGATGAGTTGCGTCTAATACTTATATACTTATATAGCAGGGTTTTTCAAAAACGCAAGGGGCAGGCAGGGCTGAGCCCTGCACTCAAAATGTTTTAACTCGTGCTTCGGTGTATGCGGAAAGCGGCTATTTAAAAGAGGATTCCCTGTCCTTCAAGGCTTTTTCTATTTCTTTTGTAATAATGTCCAAGGTTTCCGAGGGGTTTTTTGAATCCCTTATGGGCCGGCCTATCACGAGATAATCCGCGCCGTTAAAAATCGCGTCATAAGGCGTTGTAACGCGCTTTTGGTCGTCTTTCTTTTGGTCTTGAGTAAGCCTTATTCCGGGCGTCAACGCGATAAATCCGTCTCCGAAAGTTTCTTTTATTTTTTTCGCTTCGAGGCCGGAGCATACGATTCCGTCGAGGCCGCATTCCTTCGCCAGGGCCGCCCTTCTTAAAACGAGAGATTCGACGTTTCGTAAAGCCGGGTCCATGTCTTCGAGGTCTTGTTTGGACATGCTCGTAAGAACCGTAACGCCGAGAATTTTAAGTTTGCCTCCGCCTGAGGCGGAGCCTGTCGCTACCGCGGCTTTTAAAGCTTCTTCTCCGGCTGAGACGTGAATTGTTATGAAATCCACGCCCAAACAAGCGGCGGACGAGACGGCCCTTTTCATCGTTTCCGGTATGTCGTGGAATTTAAGATCCAGGAATATCTTTGTCTCGGGCGAGATTCTTTTGATTTTTTCTATGACAGAGGGGCCGGACGCCACGAAAAGCTCGAGCCCGACCTTGAAAACCCCGACAAGGCCGGATAGGTTTTTCACGAATTCCAAGGCCTCTTTTTCCGTGGGCAGGTCAAGCGGAAATACTATGCGTTCAAAGGGTTTCATTTCCCGGCTAATTTCTTGGCGTGAAGCTCAAGCAGGTCTTTTCTCGTGAAAAGCGATTCAAAGGCGCAGTGTTTTTCCACGTTTTGCCTTCCGCCTTCTTCCCTGTCGAGTAAGACGAGCGCTTTTACGACCTTGAATCCCGCGGCAACTGCCTTTTCAACAGCCTTTATGGTCGAGGCGCCTGTGGTTACCACGTCGTCAACCACCACGACCCTGGCTCCGGGTTTTAACGGGCCTTCTATCCATTGCTCGGTGCCGTGCGTTTTCGGTTCTTTCCTCACGATGAAAACGTTTAAGGGTTTGCCTTCCATGTTCGATACCAAAGCCGTGGCGTAAGCGAGAGGGTCGGCTCCAAGGGTAAGCCCTCCTATGCCGTCTATGGAGTCGTTTTTAACGCGTTCAAAGAGGAGCCTTCCGGTAAGGACCATGCCCTCCGCGCTAAGGACTGTCTTCTTTGCGTCAACGTACATGTCGCTTTTCGCGCCTGAGGAAAGCAAAAATCCTTTATCAGGGTCGTACTTGAAGGACTTCTCAAAGAGTATGTTCAGGAGTTTGTCTCTCATGGGATTGCTTCGTGAAATGATACACCTTAAGCGGGTTTTAAATCAATAGGCAACTTTGCAAGGGCAGGGCTGAGCCCCGACCCGCCCTATGGGGCGGGTACCCCGCGCAATGTTTTAACTTGCGTCAGAGGTATGCAAACCACAGGGGTTTATTCATTCATTTTACCATGCGTAAGGATCAGTCTTCGTTCGGCGTCGCCTTTGGCTCGACGTGTTCGAAGATTTTACCTTGAAAGTTTCTTAAGACGACTTTGTCTTTGGACACCGACACGACGTAGCTTGGGGTTACCGGGATTTTTCCGCCCCCTCCCGGCGCGTCTATGACGAAGGTCGGAACGGCGTAGCCCGTGGTGTGGCCGCGGAGTTTTTCGATAATCTTGATGCCGGTCGAGAGAGGGGTTCTGAAGTGCGCGGTTCCGAGCGCCGGGTCGCACTGGTAGAGGTAGTACGGCCTAACTCTTATCTTCAAGAGTTCCTGCATGAGTTTTTTCATTATGGAGTGCCTGTCGTTTATGCCCTTAAGTATCACGGTCTGGCTTCCGAGCGGTATTCCGGCGTCAGCGAGCATCGAGCAGGCTTTTTTAACTTGAGGCGTTATTTCCCTCGGATGAGAGAAGTGAATGCTTAAAAAGAGCGGGTGGTATTTTTTAAGCATCGAGACGAGTTCTTCGTCTATTCTCATGGGAAGAGTCACGGGAACCCTCGTGCCTATGCGTATCATCTCGACGTGCGGAATGGCTCTAAGCTTGCTTATGTAGTGTTCGAGTATTTCCGTTTTCATCATGAGCGGGTCGCCGCCGGAGATGAGCACGTCGCGTATGGATTTGCGGGACTTTATGTATTTGCACGCCTCTTCGAAGTTTTCCAAGCCCATGGGGGATTTTTCGTCGCCTACGAGACGGTTTCTCGTGCAGTAGCGGCAGTACATGGCGCAGGAGTCGGTTACTATGAGGAGCACTCTATCGGGGTAGCGGTGCACGAGCCCGGGTATCGGAGAGTGAGAGTCCTCGCCGCAGGGGTCAACCATTTCTTCGGGAGCGACGCGGAGTTCTTCTATCCTCGGTATTGCCTGCTTTCTTATGGGGCAGTTCGGGTCGTCCTTGTCTATGAGGGAAAAGAAGTAAGGGGTTATGGCCATGGCGAGGCGGCCCTTGGATTTTTTGAATCCTTCTTTTTCTTCGGGCGTGAGTTTTATGAGTTTACTCAGGACTTCGAAAGAGGTTATCCTGTTTTTGAGTTGCCACAACCAATCGGAGCTTTCCGGATGGTTATTGGGCTCTTCAAAAACATGAACCTGTTGGTCGAGGTTTCTTGCCAGGTTCCCGCTCGGCAGAGCGCTATTTGTAAATTCTTCGAGGGCCTTCATATCTCGCAGAGTTATTGTTTTTCAACACTTTCGTTTTTTATCAAACTCATCTGCAGTGTCGAGAGATCTTCCATTGCCTTTTCAAAAGCTATTTTGTATTTAAAGCCCTTTTTAAGATACTTCCAGAGGCACTCTACTCTTTTTACGTCCTCTTCGCTGTATTCCCTGAACTCTTTTTCGCCTATTACTGTTTTATGCGGTTTTATATAGCCCTTTTGCTCGAGATAATAGAGTTTATGTCTCGGTATGTCTATCTTTGCGAGAAGTTCTTGTGTTCTCATTTGCAACCCTTTTTAACTTTAAAAAGGAATTCATAGTTAACGTTAAAGATGACTTCATTTGTAACTTTAAACTCATAATAGCAGTTTTTGAAAAATTGTCAAGCGAAATTTCTCTTGACAAGATGTAGAATAGTGATATTATTATTTTTAATTAATCTTTGATAAGGAATTCGCGACAAACCTTAAACAGTAAGGGGGGTCAAGATGAAAAACGCGATTAGAGTGATTTACGCGGTTTGTATCTTCCTGTTAGCAATGTTTTTCACCGCGTCCGCGGAAAACGCCTATGCAGTCCCGGCCTTCGCCAGGCAGACCGGCATGGCGTGCAATACCTGCCACTTCCAGCATTTTCCTGTATTAAATGAATTCG
>JBBTLC010000202.1:0-4489 GCA_038068875.1 Deltaproteobacteria bacterium | reverse complement strand
TCTCCTCAGGCTTAACTTGTAATTTTACATTTCCTAACATACGGCGCCTCAAGTCTCGTCGTTAATATTAACCATATTACTTTTTCTCTATCTTTTCAAGCCCGCCCGTATAAGGCCGAAGCGCAGGCGGAATAACGACGCTTCCGTCCTCTTGCTGAAAGTTTTCGAGTATGGCCACAATAGTCCTTCCGACGGCCAATCCGCTCCCGTTAAGCGTGTGAACGAAGCGGGACTTGCCGCCGTGCGATGGTTTATATTTTATCTCCGCCCTTCTCGCCTGAAAATCCTCAAAGTTCGAGCAAGACGATATTTCCCTGTAACGGTCCTGTGCCGGAAGCCAGACCTCCAGGTCGTAGGTCTTTGCCGACGAAAATCCCGTGTCTCCGGTGCAGAGCAAAACGACCCTGTAATGAAGGCCGAGTCTTTTTAAAACCTCCTCGGCATTAAGCGTCAGTTTTTCAAGCTCGTCATAACTCGTCTCAGGGGTCGTGAATTTAACAAGCTCGACCTTGTTGAACTGATGCTGGCGTATGAGGCCTTTCACGTCTTTTCCGTACGAACCCGCCTCTTTCCTGAAACACGGCGTATAGGCCGCGTAACGAATCGGAAGGACTCCTTCGGAAAGTATCTCCTGCCTGTGGATGTTGGTGACAGGAACCTCCGCGGTCGGAATGAGGTAATGGTCCCATCCCTCTATCTTAAAAATATCATCCTCGAACTTCGGTAATTGGCCCGTGCCCACGAAACAATCGCTCTTTACCATGAAGGGCGGCAATACCTCGGTATAGCCGTGCTCGCGGGTATGCAAATCGAGCATAAAGTTTATGAGCGCCCTTTCGAGGAGCGCGCCCGCGCCCTTCATCAAAGAAAACCGCGCGCCGGCGAGTTTCCCTGCTCTTTCAAAATCAATAATGCCGAGAGATTCCCCTATGTCCGTATGCTCCTTCGGTTTAAAGGAAAAACAAGGCTTCTCGCCAACCACCCGCGCTACTATGTTGTCGTTTTCGTCTTTTCCGATTGGAACCGAAGCATGAGGCAGGTTCGGGGTTCCGAGAAGAAGTTTCTTAAGTTCCTCGTCGCTCTCGATAACGTCCTTATCGAGCGTTTTTATCATCAAAGACACGTCCTGCATCTCGGAGATTATCGCCTGCGCGTCCTTGCCTTCCTTTTTAAGGCAACTGACCTCTTCCGAGACCTTGTTTTTTTTCTCCTTAAGGGATTCGGTTTCTTTTATGAGCGCCCTTCTCTTTTCGTCCAGAGCCTTGAAAGAAGAAAGGCCGACGTCTTTGCCGCGTGTTGCGAGGCGCGCCTCGACTGCTTCGAGATTATCCCTCAGGTATTTTACGTCAAGCATATGCGCTTTAACCCTTCCATCTTTTATAAAGGTCGTTTTCGATTCCGAGCGAATCGAGGATCTTTCCGACGACGAAATCCACCATGTCTTCGATGGTCTTCGGCTTGTGATAAAAGGCCGGCATGGCCGGAAGCACGGTAACGCCAAGCCTCGCGAGCTTCAACATATTCTCGAGATGTATCGCGTTAAGAGGCGTTTCGCGCGGCACGAGGACGAGCCTTCCGCCCTCTTTCATTACGCAATCCGCGGCCCTCTCTACAAGGTTACCGGACGCGCCCGAGGCTATCCTCGCCAGAGTGCCCATGGAGCACGGGCAGACTATCATCGTCTTTGGCATTGACGAGCCGCTCGCCAGAGGCGACCATATCGCCGTTACAGGCGTGTATTTGAGAGCTCCCTTAAGTAACTTCCCGCCTCTTTTTTTAAGGTAATCGGTTACCGCGCCGGATACGTCTTTGCCTTCGCAGTCGAGCGAGGCTTCCTCTTTAAGCAATAAAAAACCGTTCGGGGAAACGACGAATTCGACATCGTCTCCCCTCGTGAGAAACTCCGATATGAGCCTGAGCCCGTACGCGGCGCCGCTCGCGCCCGTTAAGGCCACTATGTAAGAGGCCAACTTAATCCGCCTTTTCCGGTTTGGCTTCTTTTACCTTTATGGCGGCGTAAAAGACGCTGTCCCCGCGCTTCACGAAGAGAAGCACCACTTTTTTCTTCATGGCGGCTTCCAGCTGCTTCTTGAATTCCTTTACGTTCTTTACGGGCGTCCTGTTGACTTCTTTTATTATGTCCCAGCGCCGAAGCCCTATGTCCGAGGCCGGGCTGTTGTCTTTTACGTTATTGACGAAAACGCCGGAAGCGTCTTTTATGTCGAACTTCTTGACGAGTTCCGGAGTTATGTCCATTGCGAAGATTCCGAGCCCCGCCTCCACTTCGTCGCCTTTACCCTTTTCCGAATCCTGACCTGCTATTTCTCCTTCCGGGCCGTCGCTTTTTTTCTTGAGCGTCAAATAAAGTTCCGTTTCCTTGCCGTCGCGCACTACCTTTACCGAAACCTTCTTCCCGGGAGGCGTCGCGGCTACCGTCCTCGGAAGGTCGTTCATCTCCTCTATGCGCTTGCCGTTAAACTCGACTATCACGTCTCCGGCCTTTATGCCGCCCTCGGAGGCCGGGTCTCCCGCCACAACCGACGAAACGAGCGCGCCCATGGGTTCTTTAAGCCCGAAGGACGACGCTATCTCCGGAGTCACTTCCTGTATGGTGACTCCTATCCAACCCCTCGTGGCCGCGCCCTTTTCCTTAAGCTGCAACGCCACTTCCTTTACCATGTTTATCGGGGTGGCAAAGCCTATGCCCTGGCCGCCGGCTACTACCGCGGTGTTTACGCCGACAACCTCGCCTCTTAGATTAAAGAGCGGGCCGCCGCTATTTCCGGGGTTTATCGAAGCGTCGGTCTGTATGAAGTTGTCGTAAGGCCCCGCGCCTATGACCCTTCCCTTTTGGCTTACTATACCGGCCGTTACCGTCCCGCCTAAGCCGAAGGGATTGCCTATGGCCACCACCCACTCGCCTATCTCTAACTTATCCGAATCGCCCAATGCCGCCACCGGAAGTTCCTCATCGGTCTCTATCTTGATTAACGCGACGTCCAGCTGGGAGTCGCGTCCTATGACCTTAGCCAGATATTCCTTCTTATCCTTGCCCGAAAGCGTGACGAGGATTTCGGTCGCGTTCTCTATCACGTGATTATTTGTCAATATATAGCCTTCCTTGTTTATCACGAAGCCGGAGCCGAGGCTTTGTCTCTTGAACTCATGGCCGTCGCCGAAGGGTTTCCTGAATTCGTCCCCGAAAAACTCGTCAAAGGGCGTCTTGAATTCGGGAAAAGGCATGAAAGGCCTTTGCCTCATTACCTGAGTCGTCGAGATATTAACGACCGAAGGCGCGAGTTTTTTGGAAAGTTCGACAAAAGACCTCGGCCCGAACGCGACGTCCTCCTTTTGAGACGGTTCCTTCCAAAAGTTTTGGGCTTCGGACGTCCGCGTAAAATCAAACGAGGCCGTCGTCATAATCCCCGCGAACATTGCCGCCGCTACGGCCAAAACAAGCGTTCCGATTCCGAACTTACGATTCTTCATTAGTCTTAGCTCCTTGTTCAGCGTTCATTAAATCCCCCCTAACCCCCCTTTGTAAAAGGGGGTAACCTTTTATAGTACGTCATCCTCAACTCCGCGCTTCCCGTCGGGGTACCCGCCCGAAGGGTGGGTCGGCTCTTCGCGCCGGGGTACCCATGCGAAAAGCATGGGTCGCGGGAACCCAGCCTTCCAAAAGGGCGTCCTCAATCCCCCCTAACCCCCCTTTGTAAAAGGGGGGTACCGCTTCTTTGGTGAGATTGCCTTTGGTTTTCTCCTTAATCAAGCCGAGCACGTCTATGGTGCCCTTGGCCATGGCGACGTCTTTTTCTCTCTTCTTCGTGTACGGGTTTTCTATGACGCCGAGCTGAAGCAAGGCGGTAGTGGAAAGAGAAAGTATGAAAGCGGAAAAATCTATCGGCTTGTCCGAAGCCTGATTGTTTACAATGTCCATAGGGGATTATTCATTCATTGTGCCGTCCGTTCGTCTCAATGAAACTCAAGGACCGACTTTTATGTGCCTCGTCTTATCCTCTCCCACCTTCGGCAGGATTATCTCCAAGACGCCGTCCTTAAGGCCGGCCTTTACGCCGTCCTTATCTATAACGGGAGTTAACGCGAAAACCCTCTGGAAAGAACCGTAACAGCACTCCATGCGGTGATGGTGAACTTCCTTCACGTCCCTTTGGAATTTTCTGTCGCCCTTAAGGGTCATGACGTTGTCCTTGACCTCGATGTCAACGTCTTTTATGTCCACCCCGGGAAGCTCGACCTTTACTATTATCTTGTCATCTGTTTCGTATATGTCGAGCGGAGGGCACCAAACAGAGCCTGACGCCTCGTCCATGCCGGAATACCGCGCCATGGCCTCGTCGAAAACGCGGCTCATCCTCTCCTGAAGGAAAATAAGGTCCTTGAAAGGTATCCACCTGTGAAGCGTCAAACCAGACCCCCTGTTTATAGCAGTAAATATAATAAGTTAATTCAGCCTTGCTTGTCAAGCAAG
>JBBTLC010000201.1:0-2467 GCA_038068875.1 Deltaproteobacteria bacterium | reverse complement strand
CGCGGTGTCGCTTATTTCTGCCGTCAGAAAGTATCTCAACATCGCCTGAGTGGTTGACGCTTCCGCGATGTGCTGGTAGAATTATCGGGTGTAACTCAAGGCTTTAGCCTTGAGACATCAAGACTAAAGACTCCGGATTCCCGCGACCCATGCTTTGCATGGGTGCCCCGACACTGCGGGAATGACAAGAGAAATAGGAGGCTAACGTGAAAGCCATCATTATGGCGGGAGGGTTCGGCACGAGGCTCCGGCCTTTGACTAACAGTCTTCCTAAGCCGATGGTGCCTGTCGCGAATAAGCCGATAATAGACCATATTATCGAACTCCTGAAGGCCCATTCCTTTACCGACCTTACTGCGCTCCTTTTCTTTTATCCCGAAATCATCGAAAAACATCTTGCCGACGGCTCGCGCTTCGGAGTAAACCTGAAATACATAGCCCTTACCGAGGACTTCGGAACGGCCGGAAGCGTGGCCAACGCCATGAGGAGGGAAGAGGGCTCGGCCGTGTTGGTAATAAGCGGGGACGTGCTTACCGACATAAACCTCTCCGAGGCGGTTAAGTTCCATAAAAAGAAAAAATCCCTTGCGACGATTATTTTAACGAGGGTGCAAGACCCAATTTCCTACGGCATAGTCATAACCGACGAATCAGGCAGGATAGCGAGATTTCTCGAAAAGCCGTCATGGGGAGAGGTCTTCAGCGATACGATAAATACCGGCATATACATATTCGAGCCGGAGGTCTTGGACTACCTTCCCGAGGGCAAAGAGTTCGATTTCAGCAATGACCTCTTTCCCGCTCTTCTAAGGGACGGGAAGCCTCTCTACGGCTACATAGCGGACGGTTATTGGAAAGACGTCGGCAACCTGAGCGAGTACAGGCTCGCCAACATAGACGCCTTGCAAGGCAAGGTCAAGGTGAATATAGCGGGCACGGAGGGTAAAATTAAGGGCGTTCGCGCGGGGGCCGGCGCCAAAATAGATTCTACCGCGAAGCTCGAGGGTTCGGTGGTCGTCGGAGTCAACGCCGCGATAGGCCGCGGCGCGAGGATAGCGGACTCGGTCATAGGCGACGACGCGGTGATAGAAGAAGACGCTATTGTGATAGGCTCGGTCGTATGGAACGGCGCGCATATAGGAAGAGGGGCGAGCCTTCAGGAAAACATAGTGCAAAACGACACTCAAATCGGCCACGGCGCGCATCTAGGGATAGGGGCGGTCGTGAGCGACCATTGCAGAATAGGCAGGAACGCCACGGTAAAACCGGACGTGAAGGTGTGGCCTCATAAAGAGGTTGAAGACGAAGCCACCCTCGCGTCGAGCCTGATATGGGGAGACAGGTGGAGCAAGAACATATTTTCGAGTTACGGCGTCACCGGGCTCGCGAACATCGAGCTTAGCCCCGAGTTCGCCGCGAAACTCGGGGCCGCTTACGGGGCATCCTTGAAGAAGGGCGCGGCCGTATCCACGAGCAGGGACTCCCATAAGACCTCCCGCATGATAAACAGGGCGATAATGACGGGGATACTCTCTACCGGAGTGAACGTGCACGACTACGGCGTTACGCCGATGCCGGTCGTCCGGTTTTTAGCGAGGGACGGGCATGAGGCAGGGGGAGTGCACACGAGAAGGTCGCCGTTCGAAAACGAACTCATTGACCTTAAATTCTTCGACACGGCCGGCATGGACCTTCATCCCGGGCACGAGAAGTCGGTCGAGAGGCTTTTTTTCAGGGAGGACTTCAGGCGCGTCCCCATGGACGAGACAGGCGACGTGGTGTTTCCGATACACGCCTTCGAGACCTATCAGGGCGGTTTTTTGTCCGCCATAGACTTTGAGGCCATTAATAAGGCCGGCTTTAAGATAGTGCTCGATTACTCATACGGGAGTTCGTCCCGGATATTCCCCTCGATACTCGGAAAGTTGAATTGCGAGGTCATAGCGCTTAGCGCCAACATCGACGGAACGAAGTTGACGAGAACCGGGGAGGAGTTCGGCCGGGCGCTTTCGCAGCTCTCGACCATAGTCAGGTCGCTTAACGCGGACATGGGGTTTTTGCTCGACGCCGGAGGCGAAAAGGTTTTCCTGGTTGATAACGCCGGCGATATAATAGACGGAGAGACGGCGCTTAATCTGATAACGCTTCTTGTTTTAAAGACCGGCCGGGCGAAGAAGGAAAAAGGCGCCATAGCCGTTCCCGTGACTGCGTCGAGGGCCATAGAAGAGATGGCCGAATCCTACGGCTTTAACGTCGTCCGGACGAAGACGACGTCGAGGGGCATCATGGAGGCCGCCATGGGAAAGGACGTGGTCTTCGTCGGCGAAGATACGGGCGGGTTTATATTCCCGAAGTTCCAGCCTATTTTCGATGGCATGTACGCCATCGCGAAGATACTCGAGATGATAGCCTGCGAGAAGACTAACCTCCACAATCTCGTGAGCGAGATACCTGCGAGCGTTATGAT
>JBBTLC010000200.1:0-3107 GCA_038068875.1 Deltaproteobacteria bacterium | reverse complement strand
GGAATTACGTTAAGCCTGTAATAAAGGTCTTCCCTGAAGTTGCCTTTCTTGATTTCCTCTTCGAGGTTTTTATTCGTCGCGGCAACGACCCGGACGTCAACGCTCCGCCTCAATGTCCCTCCGACCCTCTCGAAACTCTTTTCTTCGAGTATCCTCAATATCTTAGCCTGTGTCTTCGTGCTCATGTCTCCTATCTCGTCCAAGAATAGCGTCCCCTTGTCGGCCATGTCGAAACGGCCCTTCTTTGCCGATACCGCGCCGGTAAATGCCCCCCTTTCATGGCCGAAGAGTTCGCTCTCTATGAGCTCCTCCGGTATGGCCGCGCAGTTTACGGCAACGAACGGCTTATCGGAGCGGAGCGAAAAAAGATGGATATTCCTCGCGACAAGCTCTTTTCCCGTGCCGTTCTCGCCTGTTATAAGCACCCCGGCGTTCGAGGAAGCGACCTTTCTTATGTCGTTTTTCAATCCCTCCATGATGCCGGAGTTTCCGATTATCAAATACTTTTTCGCGCCGGCCTCTTTTAATTCCCTGTTTTCCTCGGCAAGCCGGGCCTGTTCGAGGGCGTGATCAACCGAAAGGAGCACCTTCTCTATGGAAAGCGGCTTTTCGAGAAAATCGTAGGCGCCGAGTTTAGTGGCCTTTACCGCCGTCTCGACCGTGCCGTGTCCGGTTATCATTATGACCGGCAAGGACGGCGAAGTCTTCTTAATCTCCCGGAGCGCCGCAATCCCGTCCATGCCCGGCAACCACACGTCAAGAAGCACTACGTCTATCTCGTCCTTCGAAATCTCGCTTATGGCCTCTTCCGCGCTCTCCGAAAAGACGACATCGAAACCCTCGTCCCGGAGCACGGCTCCGAGGGAATCCCTTATGTTGCGTTCGTCGTCCACGATAAGAACTGTTTTCATGAATCCCCTCTGTCTCCCCTTTGTAAAAGGGGAGAATCGCTCATGCCTGCCTTCACCGGAAGTTCTATCACGAAACGGGTGCCCCTTGGAATATTATCCTTTACCCTTATGTAACCGTTATGGTCGGCTATTATGTTGCTTACGATGGCAAGGCCGAGACCTGTTCCGGATTTTTTCTTGGAAAAGTAAGGCTCGAAGAGGCGCGCCTTGTCCTCGGCGGATATGCCTACACCGGTATCGCTTATCTCCATGCGCACTATGTTCAATTCCTTGTCGTAGAGGGTTTCGACCAAGACCTTGCCGGAACCCTCTATCGAGGCCGCGGCGTTATCCATGAGATTTATCAAAACCCTTTTTATCTGATCCCTGTCTATCTGAAGAAGCGGAAGCGCCTGGTCCATGGCCGATTCGAAAACTATATTCTTATGGCCGGCGCCGTAAAGGGCTATCGTCTCGGCGATAACGGCGTTCAGGTCGTTCATGCTCGGGTTTATGGCCGGCATCCTCGCGAAACTCGAAAACTCGTTTACGAGGATCTTGAGTTCGTCCACCTGATTTATGATTGTCCTCGTGCACTCGTCGAAGACCATTCCGTCGTCGTCCTGGAGTTTCCCTATATATTTCTTCCTGAGCCTCTGCGCCGAGAGCTGTATGGGCGTAAGCGGGTTTTTTATCTCGTGGGCTATCCTCTTCGCGACCTCTTTCCACGCGAACATGCGCTGGGTCTTGATGAGATGCGTTACGTCGTCCATGACCGCCACCACTCCGAGATACTCGTCGTTTTCGTCGCGTATGGCGGTGAGATTGACGAGAACGGCCGTGACCCTGTCTTTCAAATCCACGTTCATCTGGCGCTCGAGGCTTTTGAGTTTAAGCCTCGTCATCTCGCCGACCATGTCATCGAAGAAAGACGCGTAGGCCGGCATGAGCGCTTCCTTGTAGCTCCTTCCCTCGGCGCCGCCGCTTCCGATGGAAAGCATGTCCTCCGCCACCCTGTTAAGGGACGTTATGAAGCCGTCCTTGTCCATGGACATGACTCCGGCGGGAATATTGCCGAGCACTATCTCTATGTACTTGCGCCTTCTTTCGAGTTCCCTGTTTGTGACCCTCAAGGTCTTGTTGGCGTTTTCGATATTGCCCTTGCCGGACTTCAAGTCCTCGGTCATCCTGTTGAACGACCTTACCAAAAGCCCTATCTCGTCGTTCGAATCCATGTTTATCCTGTAATCCAGGTTGCCGCTCGCGACGGCGTGGGTCCCTTCGGCAAGTTCGGATATCGGCATTGTTATCTCCTTCGCGAGATACTGCCCTATCCAGACGGAAAAAAACAATATGACGAGCGTTATGAGGAGAAGCACGGTAAAGTAACCGGTCTTTACCGGATTTTTGAGGAGCTTCAGTTGCTGGTAGCCTTCGAAGGCCGCGGATATGTCCTTCATCTTGGACACGAGGTTTTCCGGCAGATAATAACTAACCACTATAACCGACCCGACCTCCCCGTTAGCGAAGTAAACAGGCACGGCGCCCCTCACCACGTCTCCCGCGGCAAGGGTTTGAACGAAACTCCTCGCGCCTTCCTTCACGGTCTTTTCGACCTCAAGCAGGCTTACGTCCGGCACCATGTTGCGGTTGACCTTATCGGCTATCGAATAATACGTCCTCTGCCCATTGACCGAATATATCTCGACAGTCGAAAACCCCTTGTCGCCGGTAATGGACTTTACCGAACTTCTTCCGCCGGAAGACATCTCGAGAGAGGCGTGCCAGGCCGCGTTAAGCGTCCTGTCGGAGGTGTCCTTATAGTAGTTTTGCGCCAGTTCCAACGAGTGCTTAAGCGAATCCTCCACTTTTATGGCGAACCAGCTGGCTATGCTCTTGTTGACGAACCCTATGGCCGCGAAGAAAAGCACGCACGTCGGCACTATCGTAAGAGCGACAAACGCGGCGACAAGTTTCGTCTTAAGCCTCGACCCCATCACGTTCCTCCGGCTCGAGAAGAAAAGCTTGACCGCGTTCCGGAGGATGAGGAATACCAAAAGGACGAGGAGTATGATGTTTATGTTTATTATTCCGAGTATGAGGAGGTTCGTCGGGACCGGCAGATCGCCGCTTATGACTTCGATATGGCTTTCGACGTAGGTTATGACCGCGACAAGCGCGACCACCGCGAGTATTATGTAATACTCGCGCTTCCTC
>JBBTLC010000199.1:0-12169 GCA_038068875.1 Deltaproteobacteria bacterium | reverse complement strand
AACCACTCAGGCGATGTTGAGATACTTTCTGACGGCAGAAATAAGCGACACCGCGTTTATGGGCTTGGTTATGTATGAATTCGCCCCGAGGGCAAGTCCTTTATCCCTCTCCGCCTCTCCGCCTTCGGTGGTTATGATTATTATCGGAATGCCCTTGTTTTCGTTTGCCGCGTCGTTACGCAGAAGACCCACGAACTTAAGCCCGTCCATAACCGGCATGTTGATGTCCGTGAGGACAAGGTCGAACTTGCCTGCGGCGAGCTTCTTGAATCCCTCGACGCCGTCCGCGGCCTGCTCTATCTCGAGTTCCCGCACGCGCTTTAAGGTAAACACGAGGAGTTGCCTCATGGTCGGCGAATCCTCGATTATAAGCACTTTATAAGCCATGGCGCCTACTTAGCCTCCTGTTTCGTCAAAAGGTCTATGAAGCCCTGTATGGTCGAGAGTTTTCTTTCGGATTCGGTATAAAGCTTGGAGCTGAATATGGCGGTTGCGGAATGCCCGGCGAGCATGTTGAAGAGTTCGAAGTCGAGGGTCGTAAAAGCGTCCTTTTGCTGAAGGAGGCTATATATCACGAGCACCCCTATCACCCTCTCCTTTATCTTTAGCGGTATGCAGACCATCGGGAAAAGCGGATTGAGCCGATCCGGCGCGTTTATGTCCTTGCTGAAGTAATCCTCCCCTGTCTTCGCGACCGTCCCTATTATGCCTTCGCCGAGCCTTACCGGCGGGATATCGTTCTTCGATATGCCCTCCGTGGCGACGGCCCTGAGCTCATGCGACCTCTCGTCCAAAAGCACAAGGCCGAACTGCTCCGCGCCGACCAGGTTTATCACTATCTCTATTATTACGCGAAGGACCTCGTTCAAGTCGAGCGTCGAGTGAAGCTGGTAGGTCGCTATGTAGAGGTTCGCGAGGACGTTATTTTCCTGCTCGATTTCAATGTAGCGGTTCGCGAAGTCGGCGTTTTCCTTTTCGACTTCCTGAAAGCGCGCCGCTATCTTCGTCTTTTCTTCCTCCACGGCCTTGAGCTTCTTCTTGAGTTCCTCCACTAACGCGCTCTCAACGCCGCCCTCGCCTTTGCCGGAAGAAGCCATCTCCTCCGCCATCTGCGCCACGCGGAATCTCAACCTCTCGTTCTCCTTCAGGAGTTCGCGGGTGAAATCCGCGCTCTTTCTCAAGACCTGAAGTATCTCTTCGCCCTTCTTTGCCTGGCCTTCCGGCGCCTCCGGCGCCTTGCCGGCTCCCTGCTCTTTATCGTCTTTCTCGTTCATTGCGTTATCCTCCCTCGCGCATGCAAACCCTGTTATGATAATCTCAGATTATACCCAATTCTTTTCTTTTCTTCGAGAGAAACTCCTCGAAGGCGTCCTTCAGATACTTTTCGGCCGCGCCCGGCGTCGATACCTTTTTTTTGAAATACCTTATGCCTTCCCTTATTTCTTCTTTCAAAGTTTCGTAAAACCTGCCTCTTTTAATGGCGTCTTCCACCTCTATGTCGGTATAGAGTATTATATCGGACACTATGAGTCTCGCGAGTCTCCGGGCATGCGCTTCTTCGCTGCCGGTTGTCATGGCCTGCTTGGCGGATTCCACCTTTTCAACTATCTGCCGTTCCTTAACCTCGGCCCGGCCCGCGCTTTGCGCTGGTACCCCGGCGGCCTGACTTACGACAGCCGCGGCAGACGGCGCGTTAACGGAACGCTCTATGTCAAGAACATGCTTAACCTTGGGCAACAATTCCGCGGCAAGCGCATGCGTCTCCACGTAATCATCGGCTCCGTAAAGAGAGGCCGGGTCCCTCGTGTATCTCTTCCGGTCGAAGAGCGTGGTCAGAAGAAGCACCTTGGTGCCTTTAAGTTCGGGGTTTTTCTTTACGTGGTCGCACACGGCGAACCCGTAAAGCTTCGGAAGCGCCACGTCTATTATCAAAAGGTCCGGCCTCCACGTCTCCACCGCCTCGACGGCCTTCACGCCGTCGAACACCTTTACCACTTCGGCGCCGACATCCTTTATAAGGTCTTCCATGGTATCGCAAAGCGCGGCGTTCTCGTTCGCGATGACAACCCTGATTTTCTTTCCGGTCATCTTCCCAGCCTTTCCGTTAATCGGTTACCGTAGGACAGGTGACCCTTCCCTTCGGGTGGGTACCCCGCCTGTCAGAATTCGGCATCGCAATTCAGGCGGCACATCCCCTTTAGTTCTCTACGCCCTGTCTTTACCCATGCCCTTTCGGAGCACAATCCTCTCGAGCGCGATACTCGTCTGGGCAAGGAATATCTCGAGCGTTGATATATCGCCTAACTTCTCGCCTGTTGCGGCGTTATCGCCATAAAATATCATGGCGACCCTGTCCTGCACGACTATCGGCGCCGCGAACGCCCCGTCGGGACGCTGCCCGCCAAGCTGTTCCATTATGTAAGCGTTCCCGGGAACGGAATCCATTTCATCCCTGATTACGGTAGTCTTCGCCTGTATGGCCTCGATAAGAATGGAGTCCTCGGCAAGCGGCAGATTGATGTTCTTTATCCTCTTGTCCGCCGCCTCGCCCTTTATCTCCACGCCGAACTGCCCGAGTCCTATTATCTTGCCCTTCTTTACCGCGAACACGACGGCCCTGCTTATAAGCTCGCTCGAAAACCTCAAGATAAGGAGCACTATCTCGTTTAAGGTAAGAGGCTTGCCGAGTTCGTTAAGCATCTCCTTCAAGAGCGAAAGCCCCCTGCTTTCCACTACCTTAGGGGCCTTGGACCTGAGCCTCTCAAAGTACTCCTCCCCCTCCACCTCTTTAAGTATGTCATGAAAATAATCGTCCCTCAAGCTTAAACCGGGCTCCGGTTGCGTCACGGGCTCGGGTTCGTATTCCACCAAATCGAAGGCTATGTCTTTTTCTTTTTCCTCGGTTACCGGCTCTATTGCTATGGACTCTTCCCCGAGGCCCTCCTCATCTCCTGCCACCGCCCCGGCCTTTCTTGACTCGTCCAAAAGCCTCGAACCCTCCATGGCCAAGAACTGCGGGTTCAATCCGTTCGCAAGGGCGTACTGCAGAGGGTCATTCTTTATAATCTCCGGCGTCTCGTCGTACCTAACCAGCTCGAACACGAACGAACCGTAAGACCAGCAAAAAAACGAATATACCACCCTCTCTATGAGCTTGGTCGTTACGTAGCCGATCTGCTTCCCGGGCACGTTAAAATCCCTTATGAGTATTGCCCCGACAGTCTCCTTATAGCCGTTCGCTTTCTGCGCGGCCTTCGCCTTTTCGAGGACGCCGGCCGTTATAAGCCCGTTCCTGACCAAGACGTCGCCGACGTTCATCGTTAAGGCCGACGAGGTAGCCTTAACGATATTTCCGTCGTCGAAGACCATGCGCCCCTCGCGTCCGCCGCTGTTTAACGTCAGCACGCCGGACTTACGGCTGAAGCATATTATCTGGAGTATCTCTCCGAGCCCTAAATCTTCTATGTTTCCCGCAAGCTGCGTCATATATACAGGCGTTTCTCCGCCCTGCTCCTTTTATATTTCCGGGGCCAACGCCACGTTGACCGTTATGACGCCGAAGCCCGTCGTAACCTTGACGACGAGCGTCTCCATGGAGCCGCAACTTAAATGAACGTCCTTTCCGGCTGATATAACCGGCGGCGTAAGGTAAAATTTATACCCCTTATCATTAAGTATCGTAATGCTCCGGCCCACAATAATGTTCATCAATTCCCCGATGCTGTCCAAGACCACCGGTTCCGGTTTGGTGAATTCTTCTCCGTTCATCCTCCCGGCGATATTCAAGGCCGTGTCTTCGTCCATGTCGAATACGACGTCGCCTAAGACGTCTCCCGTGAGACTTAACGCCGCGACAACGCCGCCCTTTGGCGTTATGCCGCCGTGAAGAGCGGGCCTTGACCTTTCGACCTTGTCGTCGAGCATCTCGTTTAAAACTTCCGCCGTGGCGTCAACGAAGGCGTTTATATAGTCGAATCTCATTTGCCGGGTCTTTCCGTAAAATAGCGATTGAAAATCTCGCTATTTTACAAACCGCCGGTTTCCCCCGAAAATCAAAGTCTATTTTTGGGGACTTTCCTTCTCAAGCACGAATTTAATTATATCAGCCGCGCTGCGCGTCTTGAACGGCTTGGGGATGTAGTGCGCGGCGCCGAGCGCTATGGCCTTCTTTACGATATCCTCGTACCCCAAGGAACTCACTATTACGACCTTGGCCGAAGCGTCCTTTTCGCGTATCATGCCGAGCGCCTCAAGCCCGCCCATCTCCGGCATGGACACGTCCATCAAAACCATATCCGGCCGGAGCTCGAAATACCTCTCAAGCGCCTCCCTGCCGTTCGCCGCTTCTCCTATAACGACCCCGCCTATCCCCTCCACGAGCCTCGCGAGGTTCTTCCTCGCGAAGAGAGAATCGTCCACTATGAGAAACCTGTATGCCTTGGCAAGAGGCGTCAACGCTTCACTTTGCTGCGGCATATTCGCCACCTCCGTTATCTTTCGCCATGTCTCCCATGGCGCTGACTATCTCCTCGGCCATGTTGTCGAGGGATACCACCTTCTCGGCATATCCCCTCTCTATCGCCACCCTGGGCATGCCGAATACGACGGAACTCGGCTCATCCTGCGCGATGGTGCGCGCTCCGGCGCGTTTCATCTCGCCGATGCCTTCGGCCCCGTCCTCGCCCATCCCCGTCATTATGACGCCGACCGCTCTTTTCCCGTATTCCCTCGCCACCGAATGAAAAAGCACGTCCGCCGAAGGCCTGTGCCCGTTCACCGGAGAGCTTTCGCTCAACATCGCTATGGCGCCTATGGCGGTCTTCTTTATCTTCAAGTGCTTCCCTCCCGGCGCCACAAGCGCCCTGCCGTGGATAACGATGTCGCCGTCGCGCGCCTCCTTGACCTCTATCCTGCAGATCTTGTTGAGCCTGTTGGCGAAGACCTCGGTAAAGCCCGCCGGCATGTGCTGCACTATGAGTATCCCGGCCTGAAAATCGGCGGGTATCTTCGGCAAAAAATAACTCAAGGCGTTCGGCCCGCCGGTTGAGATGCCTATCGCCACCACGTTCTTAGCGGACTTTCCGGCGCCGTACGGCCTTAACTCCGAGGTCGCCCGACCCGCGCCGCTTGGCGCGGGTGCCCCGGCTCTTTCCGCGATCCTTTTCGTAATATCGGCGGTAACCTCGGGAACCGCCGGCAAAGCATGAAGCTTCTCCGGCGAAGACCCCGCTACCGCCTTAACCTTCGCGATAAGAGACTGCGCTATGTCTACTATATGCACGGATATCTCGTGATGCGGCTTGGCGATGAAATCCATCGCGCCGAGCTCCAGCGCCTTCATGGTATGCTCCGCGCCCTCGGTGGTAAGGGAACTCACGACAACGACCGGTATCCCGAAACGCTCCACGATGTGCTTAAGCGTCGTAAGGCCGTCCATGCCCGGCATGTCCATGTCGAGCGTTATGACGTCGGGCCTTAACTTTTCAGCCTTCTGGAGCGCGAATACTCCGTTTACGGCCGTAGCCACCACCTCTATATCCTCGTCTTTCTGCAGGATAATGGGGATGAGCTTCCGCATGAGGGCGGAATCGTCCACCACGAGAACCCTTATTTTTCTGCCGAGCGCCATATAAACTAAAATCCCTAATCAGTAAAAGATAGATGCCGAACCAAGTTCCGGCAACAGAATTATCGCCCGCCGATTACTTCTTCTGATAAACTGTCCCTTTATTCTTGTGTATGAAAACAAAATTGTCGTTTCTTCCCTGAAGGGTCTCGGCGTGCCCGAGGACAAGGTATCCCCGGGAAACAAGAGCCCTCTGAAACTTGTCTATGACCTTTTTCTGGGTTTCATCGTCGAAGTATATGAGGACGTTCCTGCAAAATACCGCGTCGAAGTCCTTATACCCGCCTTCGTGCATGAGGTTATGGAAGTCGAACACTATATGCCTTTTGATTTCGTCGATTATCCCGTACCCTTCCGGAGTCTTCTTGAAATACCTCGCTATCAAGCGCTCTTCTATGCCGTCAAGCTTCTCTATGGGATAAACGCCCCTCTGCGCCGTCTCGAGCGCGGTCATGCTCAAATCAGAGGCGAGTATGGTAATCTTCCACTGCCTCAGGTCGAGTATCTGCTCGTGGAGTATCATGCCTATGGTATAGGGCTCTTGTCCGGTCGAACATCCGGCGCTCCATATCTTTATGTTGAAGTCCTGCTTCTCGCGCTTCCTCGCGACGAGGTCGGAGACGACGTGAGCGGAAAAAAGATCCAACTGCGGCCTGTTCCTGAAAAAACAGGTCTCGTTTATCGTAAGGGCGTCGAGGAAACTCAACAACTCCTCTTTTCCGGCCGCCGGGTCATTGATATGCTTATAGTAGCGGTAGCAGCTCTTAAGATTCAAAGCCTTCATCCTCTGGAATGCCCTATTCTGGAGGAAGAACTTCTTTTCATCCTTGAGCCATATGCCGCACTCTTCGTACACGAGGTTCCTGAGGAGCCTGAACTCGTCGTCGCTCATGTGAAGCAAAGCGCCCTGCTGCGGTATCCCGAAGATATTCTTTTTCTCAATCTCTGTCGTCATTTAGCCTTTGTCGGAATGTGCCTCTGCTTCAATAGTAGGGGCACGATGCATCGTGCCCCTACACTGACCCCTTGCGTTTAGCAACCTTGGCCGGCGCCGCCCCGACGCCTTTTTCGCCGCCTATCTTAAACTTTGCGGAGACTTCGTTAAGGCTGTCCGCGTGGCGCGACAATTCCTCGGCCGACGCGGCTAATTCCTCGGAACTCGCCGCGTTCTGTTGTATCATCTCCCTGAGTTTCTCGGCGCCCTTGACTATCTCCTCCACGCCTCCGGCCTGCTCGTCCGTGGAGGACGTTATCTCCTGAGTAATGTCGTTAAGCTTTCCCACGGCCTTGGATATCTGGCCGCAGCCCTTCGCCTGCTCCGATGTGGCGGCCCCTATCTCCTGCGAATACCTGACGACCTCGGCTACGCTCTCCTCTATGCGCTTTAAGGCGCCCTCGACTTCATGGGAAAGGCGTATCGCCCTGTCCACGACCTCGACGTTTTTCTCGACGTTTTTAACGGCATCCACGGTCTCTTTCTGTATGCCGTGTATGAGTTCCGATATCTCTTCCGTGCTCTTCGCGCTTCTTTCGGCGAGCTTTCTCACCTCTTCGGCCACTACCGCGAAGCCCATGCCGTGCTCGCCGGCGCGGGCGGCCTCTATCGCGGCGTTAAGCGCGAGGAGGTTCGTCTGGTCGGCTATGTCGTCTATGACCCCGATAATCTTACCGATATTCTCGGTCTTCCTGCCGAGTATCTTTATCGTCTCCACGGAAGAACTCATGGCCGTCGTGATGGTCCTCACTCCCTCGGAAGACTGCTCCACTGCGCCCTTGCCGGATATGACGACGGCGCTGCTCTGCCGCGCTATGTCAACGAGCCTCTTCGAATTTTCCGCGACCTTCTGTATGGAAGCCAAAAGTTCCTCTATGGAAGCCGTGGTCTCTGTCACGGAAACAGACTGTTGCTGCATGCTCCTCGCGACGTTCTGGAGGTTCGCGCTCATCTCGTGCATGGTCGCGGTAATCTCCTCCACCGCGGTGCTTGAACTGTCGGTATTCCTGCTCGACTGCTCGCTCGTGGCGGCAATCTCGCTTGATGCCGAAGAAAGATGCTCGCTCCCTCTCCTTATCTCTCCGATTATCGCGCGGAGCCCCTCGACCATCTTTTTAAAGGCGTTTCCGAGCGCGTCCTTCCCGCTTTTGGGATACACCTCGGCCGACAAATCGCCTTCGGCTATGGCCTCGGCTGTTCCGGCCATGGACTTGATATACGCCACCATTTCCTTAAAGGCGGAGGACAATACGCCTACCTCGTCCCGGCTTTCAATGAACGAACCCTCCACGTCTTCTATGTCTCCGGCGGCTATCTTTTTGGAGCACTTCGCCATGCTGTTAAGGGAGCCTACGACCGTCCTTATCACAGCGATGGCCATGACTATGGTCGGAAGTATCGTGGCTATGGTTATGACCATGAACAAAACGTACGCCTTCGACGCTCTTTCCGCAAGCGCGTTTGCCGCAACGCCGAGGTCCATGCTCATCCTGTCCTCGACCTGCTTCATGATGCCCATCTTCTCGGTATTAAGCTTGAACCACTGCCCGGGTTCCACCCCGAATTTTCCTTCCGCCGCCCTCTCGAAGGCGATGGCGCGCATCTTCACGGCCTCTTCGACGGCGTTGCCCTGCATCTTGGACTTGTAAAAATCCCTCTGCCCCGGTGTCGCGAAAGACAAAAACACGGACGTATAGGTGGTTTGCTCGGCTATGAGCGTCGTAAACCTCTTCAATCCTCCGGCATCGAACTTGTCCTGAGCAAAGACCTTGCTCATGAAACCCCTTTCAAGGCCGGCCCTTTCCTTTGCCTGAAGAAAATTATAATACGCGGCTATCTGGTTGGATATTTCGGAACGCTCGCTTAATAGCGACATGTGTGATATCACGGTCAGCATCGAATCCACAAGTTCGGTATAATATAAAAAAATCTTGTCCGCCGGAACATCGAGGGACGTAGCGGCGTCTCTTTTATTTTTAATGTCGTCAAGCCTGCCAACGGCCGAAAGGAGGCTTGACTTGAACTCTATGCCGTAGGCCTCGGAATCAAAGCCAGTTATGAAAGTCTTTAGGTCAATAATCCTCTTGTCGGATTCTTTTCTCTGCTCCGAAACCTCGCTCGCAAACTCCGTTCCCTTGCTTCCGAGAAAAAGATTCGTCGCGCCCCTCTCTTTCTGGAGTTCGTGGGTGAGGGCGCTTATCTTGACCGCCAGAGAAGAAAGGTTTCCGACTCTCTCCATCTCCTTTACCTCGGAATGAGTGTCTCTTATTCCTTGAACGGAAAAATAAACAAGTCCGGCTATGGGGAAAACAAGGAGAAGAATGAGCTTGTCGCGCATCTTGAGATTGTTCAGAAATTTCATCTTGCCCGCCTTTCATTATTTGTCACCCTGAACTCGTTTCAGGGTCTCGTATTAGTTTTTCGCTAATCAAAGCGCGATGCTGAACCAAGCCTGCCCTGAATTCATTAATCCCCCATGCCCCCCTTTGTAAAAGGGGGTAACCTTTCAGGGTTCAGCATGACAGATTAGTAATCAAGCGATGTTTACGGCCAAAGAATCTACTTGTTTCCTTCTCCGAGAGCCTTGCCGCCTTCTTCGAGGGCCTTGTCTTCGCCTTGCCTGAGCTTTTTCATCGAATCAAACCTCTTTATCTCTTCGACGCTCATGAGTTTTGTAAGGTCGAGCATGACTATAAGTTTATCGTTAAGTTTCCCGACCCCTGTTATGTAATCGCCGCCTATGGACGATACGAGTTCCGGCGGAGGCTCGACGGCCTCCTCCGAAATCTTTAATATCTCGGAGGCCGAATCCACTATAAGCCCGACTATCTTTCCGCCGAGTTCGAGAATAAGCACCCGGCTCGCCCTCCCGTAATCGATTGATGCCGCGCCGAGACGCTTTCTCATGTCTATAACCGGCACTATCTTGCCTCTTAGGTTTATCACGCCCTCGACGAACTCCGGCGTGTCGGGCACCGGGGTAATCTCAGGAAGCCTTACTATCTCCTTCACCATGCCTATGGGCACGCCGAAAAATTCCCTGTCCACCTTGAAGCCGACCAATTGAATGATCTTCGCCATATCTTCCTCCCTGCCCGACACTGCTTTCCGCGCTAAGACTTTTCTCATGCAACTTACGTTCGTAACGAAAGTGGCGCCGGGCATGCGTCTTTCGGGCTTTGGAATCCCTGAATTACCCCTTCTTCAATTTCGTCTCTTCCTCTTCCGAAAGACGAAACCTCGACGCGACGTCGTTCAAACTCTCCGCCTGCCTTGAAAGTTCCTCGGCGGAAGCGGCCAACTGCTCGATGCTTGAGGAATTTCCCTGCGCCATCTCTCTTAACTTTTCCATTCCCTTTACCGTCTCTTCCACGCCTCCGGCCTGCTCGTCCGTGGAGGCCGTTATCTCCTGAGTAATGTCGTTAAGCTTTCCCACGGCCTTGGATATCTGGCCGCAGCCCTTCGCCTGCTCCGATGTGGCGGCCCCTATCTCCTGCGAATACCTGACGACCTCGGCTACGCTCTCCTCTATGCGCTTTAAGGCGCCCTCGACTTCATGGGAAAGGCGTATCGCCCTGTCCACGACCTGAACGCTCTTTTCCACGTTAGCCACGGCCCCGCTCGTCTCGTTCTGTATGCCGCTTATGAGTTCCTCTATCTCTTTCGTGCTCTTCGCGCTTCTTTCGGCGAGTTTTCTCACCTCTTCGGCCACTACGGCAAAGCCCAAGCCGTGCTCGCCGGCCCTCGCGGCCTCTATCGCGGCGTTAAGCGCGAGGAGGTTCGTCTGCTCGGCTATGTCGTCTATGACCTCCACGATCTTACCGATATTCTCCGTCTTCCTGCCGAGTATCTTTATCGCCTCCACGGAAGAACTCATGGCCGTCGTGATGGTCCTCACTCCCTCGGAGGACTGCTCCACGGCGCCCTTGCCGGATACGACAACGGCGCTGCTCTGCCTTGCTATGTCAACGAGCCTCTTCGAATTCTCCGCGACTTTCTGTATCGAGGCCAAAAGTTCCTCTATGGACGCGCTCGTCTGCGCCACCGAGGCCGTCTGCGACTGCATCCCTTTCGCGACGTTCTGGATATTGGCGCTCATCTCGTGCATGGTCGCGGTTATCTCTTCGACCGCCGAAGCGGAGTTCTCGATATTCCTCTTCGACTGCTCCGACGTTGCCGCTATCTCGCTTGACGCCGAAGCGACCTGCATCGAGCCGCCCTTGAGTTCGCCCGCAACCTTGCGGAGCGACGCTATCATTTCCTTGAACGAATTGCCGAGCGCGTCCTTATCGGACATGGGCGTCACGTCGTACCTCAAGTCGCCCTCTGCTATGGTTTCGGCCGCTCCGGCCATTGCCCTGAGATAAAGCACCATTGCCCTGAAAGAATCGGCGAGGCGTCCGACCTCGTCCTTACCCTTGACGCTTATCTCAACGTCAACGTCCCCGGTGGATATGCGTGAAGCGCTTTCCGTCATCTCTTGTAAAGGCCTCGCTATGGACCTTGCCAATATCACGGCTATAATCAAAGACAACACCGCGGCGGCAATAGTCCCGGCCACGAGCACCGTAATAACCCAATTCAGGTCGCTTATTGCGGCCCTGCCGGCCCGCACCCTCAACTCGGCTATATCGCCGACCAAAAGTCCGGCCTTCTCCGCGGCCGGCGCTGAGTATTCGTAGTCCATCTCCTCCATCAACTCGGCCGCCCTCGGGTTGCCTATGGGTTTTTCGATATCGAATATGGCATACCCTATCTTTTTTATGCCTTCTACGCCGGTCTTTACCTCTTCTATTATCTTTCTGTCGGATTCCCCAAGCCCTATGGCCTCTATAACAATGAACTTCTCCTCTAAAATCTTCGCCTGCTCCTTAAACTCTTTAAGATACTCCTCTTTTTCGCCGGTTATTATGTAATCGTTCGCCGGCATGGTAATCCACGCGAGATGGTACCTCAAATCCCCGACAAGAAGTTGCTGGTTTCCGTAACGCGCGAGGTCCTGAACGCCTCTACTAACCTTGGTCACGGAGATATACACATAGACGCTCGCCAAGACCATAAGCGCGACAATCAAAGTAAAACCCGCTATCAACTTAACGCTTATCCTTTTCATGGACGCCTGCCGCCTCAGAAATGATTCGAAACACGCATCTAATGCGTCAAATATAGCACAAGTCGCCGATAAATTGACAGAAAAATAAGGCAGGTCTTACTGAAAAATAAAAGGTTCTTTGAGATGACAGGAAGGGGAATAAACCGCCGCATTCGAAGGCGGTAAATCTAATCAGTTATCAGTTATCCGTTATCCGTTATCGGTTATCCGCTATTTTATTTTTATCGTCAACCGTCAACTGATAACCGTCCGCCGATTTCTTCTTGCCGTAGCCTATTATGCCGAACGCGTTCAGTATCAAAACAACCTTGCCGTCTCCGAGTATCGCCGCTCCGCTCACAAGCTCGCTTGACATGAATGAACCGTCGACCGCCTTCACCACAAGCTCGTCCTCTCCTTCCAGCGCGTCAACAACCATCCCGACCTCGCTGTCGCC
>JBBTLC010000198.1:0-5755 GCA_038068875.1 Deltaproteobacteria bacterium | reverse complement strand
ACGGTGGACTCGTGCATCTCTATGTCCTGCGCCACGTCCTTAAGGATAATAGGTTTTAAATACTTGAGCCCGCTGTCGAAAAATTCCCTTTGAAACCTTAATATGCTCTCCGCCACCTTCTTCAAGGTCCTCTGCCTCTGGTGAACGCTTTTTATGAGCCACACGGCCGCGCGAAGCCTCTCCTGTATGTAGCCCTTCGCGTCTCCCTCGACCGTGCCTTTCGAAAACAGCATCTTCTTATAGTAGGGGCTTATGTTGAGCTTCGGCAACCCGTCGTCGTTAAGAAAAACGACGTACTCGTCGCCTATTTTCTGTATAAAAAGGTCCGGCACCACGACCCTGGCCTCTTCCGTGCCGAAGCCAGCTCCCGGAACAGGGTTCAAACGTCCGGTTATGAAATTTGCCGCCTCCACCACCGCCTCCACCGTCCGGCCCAAATCCTTCGCTATGGCCTTATAGTTTTTCTTCGCGAGATTTTCAAGGTGCCCGGATATAATCCCCTCGACGAGCGGATTATTCCCTTCGGCAAGGACCCTCGCCTGGATAAGAAGACACTCCGTGGACGTCCTCGCGCCGACGCCGGGCGGATCAAACCCCTGCACCTCGGCTATCGCGGCCGTAACGTCCTCGGCAGAAACCCCTATGAGCGCCGAGAGTTCGTTTACCGTGGCGGACATGAACGCCTCATCACTCATGTCGCCCCTCTCCATAACCCTTAAAAACCCGTGCTCGTCTATGTTGCCGATTACGAATTCCGCTATCTTTTTATCCCTCTCGTCCAGAGGAAGATATTGAAGCTGGAGCATCAGGTGATCTTTAAGCGTAATGCCGGGAGAAGGCGCCTTTTCGAAAAAACCGTCCTCAGAGGCTTCGCTGAAATCGAGTCTGCGCCCCATGTAGGGGTCGTGCACCTCAAGATACTCCTGCCACTCCTGCTCGGGCTTCGCCTCCTTGCCCTCTATCGGCGAATCTTCTTCCGAGTGCCCTTCGGCCGGCGCGGTATCTTCCAGCACGGGATTCGAAAGAAGTTCCTCGCGCACGAGTTCCTGCAACTCCGCCCTCGACAACTGCAGGAGCTTTATCGAAAGCTGAAGCTGCGGCGTCAAGAGAAGCTTTTGCGAAAGTCTGAGTTCCTGCTTTAGTTCGTATGCCATAATGTATTGCCGGTTTCGGTTGTTGTAGGGGTTCAAAATTTTGAACCCCTACTTTATGTGTCAGCCCTAAAAGGCTGAACTACTAAAGCCTGAAGTTCTCGCCCAAATAAACGTCCCGCACTTCGCGGCTTTCGAGTATCTCACGGGGCGCTCCAGACATGAGAATACTGCCTTTGTCTATTATGTAACCCCTGTCGCATATGCCGAGCGTCGCCGAAACGTTGTGGTCGGTTATGAATATGCCGATGCCGCGCTCTCTTAAACCCTTGACGACTCCCTGTATGTCCGAAACCGCGATCGGATCTATTCCGGAAAAAGGCTCGTCCAGGAGAAGGAAGGACGGGGAATTCACCAGCGCCCTCGCTATCTCCACCCTTCTTCTCTCGCCTCCGGAAAGGGCGTAGGCCATTGTGTTCCTAACGCGGCTTATGCCGAACTCGTCCAAAAGCGACTCCGTGAGTTCTTTCCTCTCGATCTCGCTTACGTCGAGAAACTCCGCCACCGCCATTATGTTCTCCTCGACGGTAAGTTTCCTGAAGACCGAAGGTTCTTGCGGCAGATACCCTATGCCGCGTCTCGCCCTCTCGTGCATGGGGAGGGCGGCAATATCCTCGTTGTCAAGAAAAACGCCTCCCGCATCCGGCGCGATAAGACCAGTTATCATGTAAAAAGTCGTAGTCTTGCCCGCGCCGTTAGGCCCCAAAAGCCCCACGACCTCGCCCTGCTCAAGGCCTATGGAAACGCCGTCAACTACGCGTCTTCCCTTGTAAGACTTAACGAGGTCTTTCGCACTTAAATTTTTCATCAATCCCCCCTAACCCCCCTTTCGGGGCACCCACGCCAAGCGGCGTGGGTCGGGGGGTAACCTTGCCGCTTCCCTCGACGCATTTTTTTTCCGGCATTATGACGGCCCTGACCCTCTTTCCCGGCGTCTCGCCGCCTTCCACGGTCATGCTGCCGGAATCGGTGTATACCGTTATCTTCCCGCCCCTTACCACGTCGGAGCACTGCTCGACCATGGCATTTCCGGTTATGACTATGGCGTTTTTGCCTTTATCGTAGACGGCGCGGTCCCCCATGGCCCTTTTGTCGCCCTTCGACACCCTGACGTTGCCGACGGCTATGAGTTCCTTTACCTCGTCATTTTCGCCGTAATATACCTTAAGTTCGTCGCTGCATAGAATAAAATCTTTTTCCGCCACCACGTCCCCTTTAAAGGTAACTACCTTGCCCTTCGAATCGGCCTCCATGGTCGCGGACGTAACGACCACGTCATCGGCAACGGCTGAAAACGCGAAGGCCGGAGATAAAATGACGGCAACGAGACTCATCCCGAAAGAAACTCTTTCTCTAAATGAACGCACCTTTTAATACCGCCCTAACGTTCTTCTTTATCGTCATCTTTTGCTCGATAAGCAAAAACTCGAAACCCGTCCCGCTCACGTCGGCCTTGCCGGATAAAATCCTCACCGGCTTTTCGGTATGGAACGCCTTTTTCTTCAGAGAATACGCCATCTCATCCGTTGTAAGCGTGTAACCGCCGTGGTAAACAACCTTTACGCCGCCAGTTGCAATCACCTCGCCGGAACTTTCGTCATAGCCGCCGGCCTTGCCGGTCATGGTATAACTGGTTCCGTCGTCCGCGTAATAGACAAATCTTACGTTATCCAGAACCGCGGCGTCCGACTCCTTCGTAAGGCTCAACCTATCGGCCGTCAATTCCCATTCCTTCCTGTTGCCGGAGGCGCCCGCGTATCTTACGTTCATTATAACCGACCTTGGCGGCGCGTCTTCGGTCTTGGGGCTTTCCGGAACGCCGCTTTCCGAATCGAAAACGAAAAGAAGCGCCATGCCGAAGATGACGGCCGTTGCCGCTAAAGCGATAAGAACAGGCCTCATTGCGCCTATCATGCTGTTGAAAAATCCCTCAAAAAACGCCGTGTTGAAAACACCTTGCCTCCGCGCCCCGTACTAAAAAATTATAACACCGCGAAAAAAACCTGTAAAGATTTTTATCAGGCAACCGATAACATCGCTTTCGCCTACTTCATATAGCCCTTTAAGATACCTTCCCACTTCCCTTGTGTCTTAAGTAAAATCTCCACCACTTCCCTTATTGCCCCTCTTCCGCCTTTGCATTCTGTCACATAATGGGCGGCCTTTTTAACCTCTTTAACCCCGTCCTTGACCGATACCGCGAAGCCGGCCCTGCTCATCACCGGGATGTCCACCAAGTCGTCTCCGACAAAGGCGGTCTCTTCAGGCCGAAGCCCCGTCCTCGCCAATATGTCCTCGTAAGCCGCTCTCTTGTCCGGAGCGCCCTGATAGAGCATGATTATGGAGAGTTCCGCGCCCCTTTTCTTCAAGGCCTCGGAAGACCGCGCCGTGATGATCGCGCAATCGAGGCCGGCCCTTTTAAGAAGCTTTATCCCGTGGCCGTCCCTCACGTTAAAGACCTTGATTTCCCTGCCCTCGTGATCGTAGATTATGCCGCCGTCGGTAAGGACTCCGTCGCAATCCATGACGAGGAGCTTTATCTTTTTAATCCTTTTTTTTACGCTTTCCTTCAATGCCGCCATGCAAAACCCGTCTCCTTAATCGGAGGACTCGAACTTTACCCCTATGGAAAACTCAAGAGGGGCTTCCGGCGCCGTCCGAACGGGAAGCACGAAGACCACGCTTGAGCCCTGATATATCCTTTCGAACCCTGCCTCGGATAAAGAAACAGTCTCGACCGGATACCGCCACAAGGTAACCGGGCGAGAGACCGTAAAAACCAGCCGGAGCCCGCCGTACCCGTCCGTCGCGGAAAAATAAGTGAGATTATCCGTTGCCCCAATAGAGCCGAGCCCGTGCCTTGTCGTTCCGGTTTCAGGGAACTCGTAATGGCATACCGGCCCGTTGCAGCCCGGCATGCAAAAAGAGAATTCCACGCCGAGCAACGAGTCTTTCGGAGACGCGTTGCCTTGCGTTTCAACGCGATAGTTCATTGAAAAAGAATCGGCTCCCGTGACTATGGCCTCTTTTGTTATTGAAACGCCGAGGCCGAAGGCCTGGCCATGCCTTTTCATGGTAACGCCTTTTTCCTTGAGCTCAAAAGAATATTTACCGTCGCGAAAGTCTCCGAGTTCGAGATACTCCCCGGACGAAAAGGCCTCTGCCGTCGCGGCGCTTCCGAAAAAACTCTCCCTGAAGGAGGTCTTTTGAACTATATCGAACTTAAGATGTTTTTCCAGCCCCTCTTCCTTTGCCGTCACGGCGCCGTGTATGCTCTTTGCCGAGGCGCCTTCGCCCCCTCCCGCCGCCTCCTTAAGTTTCATGTGATAACCCTCGAACCACCTCGTAAGCGTATTGCCGATGTTAAGGGCTCCGGGCTTCCAATCCGCCTCGACCAATGACCCGCCGCGTCTCGGACTGAAAAAGAGATTGAACGCTTCGGCTCTTATCGTGACGTCATCGAAGGTATCGCGGTCAATATCAGAGGCCTCCACCTTGACCGAGCCTCCCGGCGAGCGGAGAATAATGCCTTCGGCCTTAATAAGGTTTTCATATATCTCTTTTCTCAAGTGCGGCAGATAAAGCCCTCCGAAGACGCCGTGCCAGTAGGCGTCGTTACACTGCGCCTTATACAAATGCCTCGTGGCCTGCTTGAGGTCGCCGTCTTCCATGCCGTTTGAGCGCGCCTCACGCAACGCGCGGCTCACCGATAACATCCTCTTATGCATCCAGTTCGCCTCGGGGTATTTGGCGAAGAAATTCCTCCACATCCCGCCCTGCAAAAACCTCTTAACCCTGTCCCCGTCTTTCCACGTCTTGACTTCCTCGACGAGCGCGGTGTATTCCCTGGAGGCCTCGGCCGGGAGCGCCCACTCGCCCATCTCCATGTAGGAAGTCGTCGGAAGATACACCCTTCCCAGAGGCTCTTCCTTTTTAAGATATTCGGAAAACGTCACTGGTTTGAGCCTTTTGGAAAGGGAATTAATCCTGTCGAGGAAACTGTCGAGCCAGCCCTCATCGAATACCCACCTCCGCGTGCCGGGCCACACGCCGAACTTCTCGCCGTCGTCGGCGAATATGGCGACATTTTCCTTGCCTCCGTTACCCATCCCGTTTATGTATTGCTCGAATTTATCCGCAGGCTCGAAGGGGATCAGGTAACGAAGCCTCTCGCTTCCGGGAAATACCTTAACTACGCTTCCGAGTTCCTCGGTAACGTAATAGCCCGAAAGGTCTTCCTTCTTAAGGCCGGACTTTATGAAGTGATAATCGTCAACCACGACGTACTCGACCCCGGCTTCGGCGAGGCTCTCGGGAAGAGACGGGTCCCACACCCTCTCGGTCAGCCATATTCCTTTCGGGGTCTGGCCGAAGAGGTCTTGTATCCGGGTCTTCATCATATTGAGCTGGCCGAGCCTGTCCTCACGGGGTATGACGGCCAGCACGGGCTCGTAATAACCGCCCCCCATGAGTTCGACCTGCCCTCTCGCGGCCATGTCCTTCAGCATCTCGATGTAGCCCGGCTTCCTTTCGCAAAGCCAATCGAGGAGAAAGCCCGATACGTGGAGCGAGAGTTTTATGGAGGGCCTTGCGTGGAGTTTACG
>JBBTLC010000197.1:0-2898 GCA_038068875.1 Deltaproteobacteria bacterium | reverse complement strand
CAACCCTTGTGGCGTTAGCCGAAGAATCGGAGATTGACGAGGTCTTTACGCTCGACAGAAAAGGCTTCAGCGCATATCGCATAAAAGGGGCTACATGCGTAACTCCTTGATTTTTTTGGTGGAGCTGAGGGGGGTCGAACCCCTGACCTCAAGACTGCCAGCCTTGCGCTCTCCCAATTGAGCTACAGCCCCGCGTAACAGTCTTATATTAATAACATCATGACGCGCTTCGTGTCAATTAAATTTTGCATCTTTAGCGGACGGTAAAATGAATTAACAAACCACCGCGGCACGTCCGCCTCAGGCGGACATAAAAGCAAGTTAACACATTTCGGGTCAAGGGCTCAGCCCCCGCCTGAGGCGGACGGACGGCAAGATGGATTGATAAGCCTCGGCAATATGCATCTTTCTCCTCCCCTTTACCCGCCTACAGGCGAGGTCTCGTCCCGATGTAACATCGGGACGGACAAGGGGCTGGGCTCCCGTTGCCGCGCGAAGCGCAATGCAACGGGAAGTGGTGGGGTAAAAGTAGGCTCAAGATAACCTCCCCCGACCCCTCCTTGCCAAGGAGGGGAGTTAAAGAGACAAGTTAAAACATTGCAGGCGCAGGTGTCACGCCTGCCGGCGTTTTTTCGGGCGGCGGCATGGCGCGGACTGAGATGGTTTCGGCGCCGGTTGCGAAGAATATATAATTTTCCCCTTGACACCGATGCGTTTTCGTATTATAAAGACCTCTACAACTTAATAAGCGCTTCTTATCAAGAGTGGTGGAGGGCCCCGGCCCGTTGAAACCACAGCAACCGGTCTTCTTCATTAAGACGTCAGGTGCTAAATCCGGCAAGGCTCGGCGGGAAGATTTTTAGGGATAATCCGACGGTGGCTTTGGAAGATGAGGAGAGAGTATTCGACTAAAACGAAACCTCTTCTTGTCAATAAGAAGGGGTTTTTTATTTGCCGTGATTCGCTTTAAGAAACGTTGTGTCATGCTGAACCATGTGCTGAACTTGTTTCAGTATCGTTTCAGCATCTCGTTTTAAAATAGGAATGGTTAATACGAGACCCTGAACCAATCCTTCGACAGGCTCAGGACAGGGTTCAGGGTGATAAATGAGAAACAAGAACAAGGAGGAACTCATGAGTTTCATAAAAGCGCTTAAATGCAGGGAGTGCGCCAAGGAGTATCCGAAGACCGCTCTCCATGTGTGCGAGTATTGTTTCGGTCCTCTTGAGGTCGCCTACGAATACGAAAAGATAAAGAAGGCCCTTACAAGAGAGGCGATAGAAAAGCGCCCTGCGAACATGTGGAGATACAAGGAGCTTCTTCCGGTGGAGGGCGAGCCGACAGTGGGCGCTCAGGTGGGTTTTACGCCTCTTATTAAGGCCTCCAACCTTGCCGATGCGCTCGGAGTGAAGGAGTTGTATCTTAAAAACGACGCGGTGAATTATCCGACGCTTTCCTTTAAGGACAGGGTCGTTTCGGTCGCCATATCGAGGGCGAGGGAACTCGGCTTTAAGGTTGTTTCCTGCGCCTCTACCGGAAACCTCGCCAACAGCGTCGCGGCTAACGCCGCGTCGTGCGGAATGGAAAGTTTCGTTTTCATACCGTTCGATTTGGAGCAGACGAAGATCCTCGGAACTCTCGTTTACGGCTCGAAGGTCATAGGCATAAGGGGCACGTACGACGAGGTCAACAGGCTCTGCTCCGAGATAGCCGGCAAATACAAATGGGCGTTCGTCAACATAAACATAAGGCCCTATTACGCCGAGGGCAGCAAGACCTTCGGCTACGAAATCGCCGAGCAGTTAGGCTGGAGGCTTCCGAAGCACGTGGTCGTCCCCATGGCGGGGGGTTCTCTCATAACTAAGATACACAAGTCGTTCAAGGAACTCCACATGTTAGGCTTCATAGAGAGCGCGGACGTTAAGATATACGGAGCGCAGGCCACCGGGTGCGCCCCGATAGTAACGGCCGTCAAGGCAGGCTCGGATTTGATAAAGCCGGTCGTGCCGAAGACCATAGCCAAATCGCTTGCCATAGGAAACCCGGCCGACGGGTATTACGCGGCGAAGGTCATGAGGGAAAGCGGCGGATGGGGCGAGGACGTAAGCGACGACGAGATTATATCCGGCATAAGACTCCTCGCGGAAACCGAGGGCATATTCGCCGAGACCGCCGGAGGCGTAACCATCGGGGTTACTAAAAAGCTCATCGCGCAGGGAAGGATACCGAAGAACGAGTCCATAGTCGTTTGCATCACCGGAAACGGGCTTAAGACACAGGAGGCGCTCCAGGGCAAGATAGAAGAGCCGCCGGTCATAAAGGCGAGCCTTAAGGACTTCGACGACCTCGTTAAGCAAGGCGGCGAGAAATACGCGGTGCAGGCGTGATTTAAGGGAATCCGCCTGTTTTCGCGCTGTAAACAGCCTCCCTTTTTGTGCTAAAATAAAATATGATGTGCGTCATGTTTTTTATGGCGTGTGTTTGGTAGAATTGTATAAGGTGATTACCTAAAGGGGTATTTGGCGATGGATCGTTTCATAGAAGATAAAGTAACCAAGGTTCCGGTAAAGCTTGACGGTTCGGAGAGAAAGGTTGACTTCAACGAACTCAAGACCGGCGGGTTCATAAAGCAGAGGCAGAAAGACCTCTTTACCGTAAGGCTTCGCTGCCCGGGCGGGAAGATAGCGACCGATAAGTTGATAGGAATATCGAAGATAGCGGCCAAGTACAGCAAAAAAAGCGTCGTTCACTTGAGTTTCAGGCAGTCGCTCGAGATACTCTACGTGGATTATAAGGACTTTGATTCGATAGTTGCCGAGCTTGCGGAGATAGGCATGAAGGTCGCGTCGTGCGGCCCGAGGGTAAGGGTTCCTACGGCGTGCGGCGGGTGTGAATAC
>JBBTLC010000196.1:0-1398 GCA_038068875.1 Deltaproteobacteria bacterium | reverse complement strand
GTCTCCTTTAATATCCTCGTGATGTCGTCAATGAAACCCATATCTAACATCTCGTCCGCCTCGTCAAGCACCGCGAACTTTACTCCCTTCAATATCAGGGTTTTTCTTTCGATATGGTCGAGCACCCTTCCCGGAGTGCCGACTACGATGTTAACGCCGCGCCTCAAGGCCTTTATCTGCCTCTCGATGGAGGTGCCGCCGTAGATAGGCACGGATTGCACGCCCTTGAATCTGCCGAGCTTATTCATCTCTTCGGCAACCTGTATGGCGAGCTCTCTTGTCGGGGCGAGGATTATGGCCTGCACCAACGGGTCCTTCTTATCTATGCGTTCTATTATGGGTATGCCGAAGGCCGCGGTCTTTCCCGTGCCGGTCTGGGCCTGTCCCATAAGGTCTTTTCCGGTAAGAAGAACGGGGATGGTCTGCATCTGTATGGGGGTGGGTTCCTCGAAACCCATTCCGGAAATGGCCTTCAAAATATCCGGATCAAGCCCCATCTCGCTGAACTTAGTAACTGTCTTTTCCAATTAAACTCTCCTTTTTTATTTTTGGCTTTTTTAATATGTCATAATAGCATAAAATAACGAAAATGGCTACAACTAAACTTAAAACCCAACTTGAGCGGCTTTACAAGACCTATGACATAGCCTTTCTTTCGTCAGACCCTCTTGAGTTCGTCCACCGCTTCAAAGACGCTCGCGACAGGGAAATTACGGGGCTTATAGCCTCGAGCCTCGCCTACGGCAAGGTGGCGAGCATAAAAAAAAGCGTCGAGGCCGTGCTCGCCTTAATGAATAACGAGCCATATCGCTTCACGATTGATTTTAAGCCCGAAAAATACAAAAAGGCCTTTTCAGGTTTTATCCACAGGTTCAATAACGGGAACGACATAAGATGCCTTTTGTATTTCATGAGGCAGATGTTCGAAACATCCGGCTCCATAGGCGGATTTTTCATGAAGGCATACGAACCAAACGAAAAGAACATAAAATCCGCTCTCGTCTCGTTTTGCGAAAGGACGCTTGCTCTCGATTCAAGCGCGATTTACAAAACCAAAAAACTTCCGGAAAAGGCGGGGGTAAGATTTTTCTTCCCGTCCCCTTCGGACGGAAGCCCGTGCAAGAGGCTAAATCTCTATCTCAGATGGATGGTAAGAAGGGGCGATAAGCTCGACTTCGGAATATGGAAGGATATACCACCGTCGAAACTCGTAATGCCTCTGGACACGCACGTTGCGCGCATCTCCCGCTACATAGGGCTTACGAAAAGAGAAAACGCCTCCTGGCTCATGGCAGAGGAGGTTACGGAGAACCTCAAGAAACTCGATCCCAAAGACCCGGTGAAATACGACTTCGCCATAGCGAGGCTCGGCATACTCGAAGAATGCAAGGGCAGGAA
>JBBTLC010000195.1:0-4645 GCA_038068875.1 Deltaproteobacteria bacterium | reverse complement strand
TACGGCCCTTATCAGTTTCCCGAAAAACTCATCCCCGTCGTCATATTGAACGCAGTCGAGGGCAAGCCTATTCCCGTGTACGGAGAGGGCAAGAACGTAAGGGACTGGCTTTACGTGGATGATCACTGTAAAGCGCTCGACGTCGTCATGCATAAAGGTATTCCGGGAGAGACGTACAACATCGGCGGAGATACCGAGTGGACTAACATAGAGCTTGTGAGGCGCATCTGCTCGATACTCGACGAACTCAAGCCGCGACCCGCGCCGCCTTATTCGTCTCTCATAAAATTCGTGACCGACAGGCCGGGGCATGATTTAAGGTATTCGATAGACGCCTCTAAAATAAGAAGGGAACTCGGCTGGTCGCCCGAAAGCCCTTTCGAAGAGGCCTTAAAAGAGACCGTGGAGTGGTATCTTTCTAACAATGATTGGATAAACTGCGTAAAGAGCGGGGAATACACGGCGTACTATAAAAGGAACTATAAAGGGAGATAACCTGTGAACGTTTGCGTGATAGGCACGGGATACGTCGGGCTCGTAACGGGCGCGTGTTTCGCGGATTTCGGCGTAACGGTAACGTGCGTTGATAAGGACGAGGAAAAGATAAAGGCCCTCGGAAGAGGCGAGATACCCATATACGAGCCGGGCTTGAAAGAAGTAGTCGAGAGGAATATCCGCGAAAAGAGGCTTTCTTTTTCGATTGACTCGGCCGAGGCCGTAAGAAAATCCCTCGTGGTTTTCATAGCGGTCGGCACGCCTCCCCGCGGGGACGGCTCGACCGAGTTGAAATACATAAAGGAAGTTTCCGGCGTCATAGCCAAGAACTTGAACGGCTACAAGGTCATAGTAACGAAGAGCACCGTTCCCGTAGGCACGGGGAAACTCATAGAGGAGATAATCCGCGACGAGGTGAAGGACCATAGGCTTTTCGACGTGGCATCGAATCCGGAGTTTTTGAGGGAAGGGAGCGCGGTAGAGGACTTCATGAGGCCGGATAAGGTCGTTATAGGAGCGCGGAGCGAGCAGGCCGTGGCGATATTAAAGGACTTGTATTCTCCGCTCTATCTCCTGGAGACGCCCATCGTAGTAACCGACGTCGAGACCTCGGAACTCATCAAGTACGCCACGAACGCGTTTTTAGCCACGAAGATTTCCTTCATAAACGAGATTGCCAACATCTGCGAGCTTTCGGGCGCGGACGTGCACGTCGTCGCCAAGACCATGGGGCTCGATAAAAGGATAGGTTCGAAGTTTCTTCATCCGGGGCCCGGTTACGGAGGCTCCTGCCTTCCGAAGGACACCTCCGCCATAGTGAACGTTGCCAAGGGGCTCGGCTACGATTTTAAGATAGTAAGCGCGGTAATCGAGGTAAACCGCGCTCAGAGGGAGTTCTCGCTCCAAAAGATAGCCCATGCGGCGAGCGGGTTGAAGGGAAAGACCTTTGCCGTCCTGGGCCTGACGTTCAAGCCCAATACCGACGACGTGAGGGAATCCCCCGCCATAGACATCGTAAACGGCATTGTAAAAGGCGGCGGAAAAGTCCGGGCGTACGACCCGGTTGGCATGGCGAACGCGAAGGGTGTTTTATCGCAGGACGTCGTTTACTGCGCGTCTTCCTATGACGCGGCAAAGGGAGCCGACTGCCTTGTGGTAGTCACCGAGTGGAACGAGTTCAGGAAGCTCGACATGGAGACGATAAAGGGCTGTCTTAAGAATCCGGTCGTAGTTGACCTGCGTAATGTTTACGAGCCGGAAGAGATGAAAAGGCTCGGCTTCGGGTATGTGGGAGTCGGAAGGCGGAGAGCCGGCGTTTAAAAAATAACTTGACTAATGTCCGTTGCGTGATATATCTTTAAGGGGGTATCATAAGCATGTCCACTAATAATAGCGGCAAGGCTTCGATACGCACTGTTTTCTGGATAGTCTTCATCGGTGCCGCTTTGTACGCGGGGTTTCTTATAGGGGTTCCGCACGTTACCTATAAGATGTTTAGTTACGAGATTGAAAGCGCGGCCAAGAACGCCGCTTATTACAGGGACGATGAGATATTAAAGAACATTCTTGAAAAGGCTCATTACTGGTATATACCGATAGACAAGGACGACGTCCGTATCGTAAGGACAAAGAAAGACATAGTCATAGAGGTTAAGTACGAAGTAATAGTGGATTTTTTCAGCAGGTATCAAAAGACGTTATACTTCGACGTCTATGCCTATGAACCGATTAAGGCGGAATTAAACAGGTAGGGGCACGATGCATCGTGCCCCTACAATCTTAAACCACTTTTAACTTAATCCCGAGAGGTTAAGAAAGGGAGAGGTAATGACAAGGACTGTTTTCGCAATTGAATTTAATCGAACTCCGCGCTCTTAAAAGGGTGTGGAGTTTTTTTTTGGCAGGTGTCATATGAAGAAAAAACTCATACTGGACGAAAAGGCGATAGACAGGGCTCTTTCGAGGATCGCGCACGAGATACTCGAAAAGAATAAGGGCGCGGAAGGGCTTGTCCTGTTGGGGATTCCGACGCGCGGTTACTACGTCGCCTCGCGCCTCGCTTCCATTATAGACTCGATAGAAAAGTGGAAGACGCCTTACGGCGCCATTGACGCCACTCTTTATCGCGACGACATAGGCATGAAAGAGGCGAAGCCTCTCCAAAAAACCGATATACCGATACCCATTGACGGCAGGGTCGTCGTCATGGTTGACGACGTTCTCTTCACCGGACGCACCATACGCGCCGCCATGAACGCCCTCATGGATTTCGGACGCCCGAATTGCATACAGCTCGCGGTTCTTATAGACAGGGGGCACAGGGAACTGCCCATAAGGGCGGATTATGTGGGGAAAAACGTCCCGACTTCGGTTAAGGAAGAGATAAAAGTGCATCTTCTCGAGGTGGACGGCGTAAACGAGGTCGTTTCCATTACGGCCGAAGAGAAACACTGAGGGGCGCAATGAGGCTTAAGAGAAAAGACCTCCTCGGCATGGAGGAACTCGAAAAAGACGAGATAGAGCTTATTCTTTCCTCGGCAGAGTCGTTTAAAGAGGTCTCGACGCGCGAGATAAAGAAGGTGCCGACGCTTCGCGGCAAGACCGTCATAAACCTCTTTTACGAGGCCTCGACGAGGACGCGCACGTCTTTCGAACTCGCGGCCAAGAGGATGAGCGCGGACGCCGTAAACATCTCCGTCTCCGCGAGTTCCGCGTCAAAGGGCGAAACCCTTAAGGATACGGTCTTAAACCTCGAGGCCATGAATCCCGACTGCGTCGTCATAAGGCATTCGTCCTCCGGCGCTCCTCACATGATAGCCCGCTACCTTAAGTCGAGCGTGGTTAACGCGGGGGACGGCGCGCACGAACACCCGTCTCAGGCGCTTTTGGATTTGTTCACGGTAAAAGAAAAACTCGGAGACATAAAAGGGCTTAATATCGCGATAATAGGCGACATAGCCCACTCGCGCGTCGCGAGGTCCAATATACACGGCTTTACCAAACTCGGCGCCAATGTTACTGTCTGCGGCCCGCCTACCATGATACCAATGGGCATCGAATCCTTAGGCTGCCGCGTTACGCACGATATGACCGAGGCGATAAAGTCCGCTGACGTAATAATGATGTTAAGGCTTCAGTTAGAGAGGCAAAAAAAGGGGCTCTTTCCGTCCGTGAGGGAGTATTCAAGCCTTTACGGACTTAACAAAGAGCGGCTAAAAAAGGCCAAAGAAGGCGTCTTGATAATGCATCCGGGGCCGGTAAACAGAGGGGTCGAAATCTCGCCCGATGTGGCTGACGGCGAGCACTCTCTCATACTCGAGCAGGTTACGAACGGAGTGGCGATAAGGATGGCGATATTCTATCTTCTCTTGGGCGGGGTCAAGGAATGAGCAGGGATGAATCCCCGCGCTCGTCATTTAAGATGTCTTAACGGCGTTTGCGGATAATAATTACTGGCAGAGGGATTATATAAGCGATGAAAAGGCTACTTCTTAAAGGCGGAAGGCTGATAGACCCGGAAGGCGGCATTGACGGGCTTTACGATATTGTCGTGATGGGGGGCCGGGTCGCGTCAATAAAGCCGTCCTCCGCTCCGCCTAAGGCGGACGGAGGAAGCCTCGAAACCATTGAGGGGTGGGACGTGGTTGAGTGCAATGGGCTTATCGTGATACCGGGCTTGATAGACCTTCACGTGCATTTGAGGGAGCCGGGTGAGGAGTATAAAGAGACAATACAGACAGGGCTTGCGGCTGCCGCGGCCGGAGGAGTTACGACCGTTTTTTGCATGCCTAACACAAAGCCGGTGAACGACAATGAGGCGATAACGAGATTCATAAAAAAACAGGCCGAAGGAAGCGGCGTTAACGTCCATCCGGTCGGGGCAATAAGCGCCGGGCTTAAAGGCGAAACTCTTTCCAACATGGCGGAGCTTAAAGAATCCGGCTGCCTCGCAATATCGGACGACGGACGGCCTGTCATGGACGCTTCTTTAATGAGAAGGGCATTGGAGTATTCAAAGGCCTTCGGTCTGACTGTCATATCCCACGCAGAGGACGTTTCTCTTTCCGACGGAGGCGTTATGAACGAAGGCGCTGTTTCGACGAGGCTCGGGCTTAAGGGCGTTCCGTCTCAGGCGGAAGAGGTCATGGTG
>JBBTLC010000194.1:0-4015 GCA_038068875.1 Deltaproteobacteria bacterium | reverse complement strand
TAATCCCCCTATTATCCCCCTTTGAAAAAGGGGGATAAAAAAACATCATGGTGCAGGGGTCACCCCTGCCCTTGCAAAGACATGCCCTCTTCTGTTACCCTTCTTTTTATGGCGATACGCATAGTTATAGACGGCTATAACTTGATAGGCGCGTCCACGGGCGTCGGGCTTTCGGTGAGGGACATCGAAGCGCAAAGGGAAAACCTTATTAAACGCCTCATCCCCTACAGGAAAACAAAACACGCGAAACTCACGGTCGTATTCGACGGCGCGGGCCTCGGAAGGCTCTCCCGCTCGCGGGAGATAAAAGACGGAGTGGAGATAATCTTCTCAATGGCCGGAGAGACCGCCGATTCGATACTCAAGGAATACGCCGAAAGATTCCGCGAGGGGCTTACCCTCGTAACCTCGGACAGGGATGTCGCGAACTTCGCCATATCGAAAAACACGGTCGTAATAGCGTCCGACGAGTTCCTCGCCGTACTCGACACGAGCGAATACCAAGAAATGAAAGGCGTTATTGAAGAAGACGAAGAAGATGAAAGGAAAGACAAAAAAGGCGCGTCAAGAAAACTGCCGAAAAAAGAACGGCTAAAGGAGAAAAGGCTTAAGAAGCTTTAGGCTTGCCCATCTTATTCTCTTCTCCCCTGCCGAGGCGTCTTATGTTATCCGAGTGCTTTATTATCATGAATATCGCCATTATCCCGCTCATGGTCACGTAAACCGGGTTTTTGCCGGTAATGCTCTGAAATACCGGCACCGAGAGGGCCGCTGTCATGGAGCCGATTGAAACATACCTCGTGAAATAACATACCGCGAAAAAAACAGCGAGAGCCAAAATCAAAGCCGCCGGAGATATCACCGCAAACACCCCGCACGCCGTAGCGACTCCCTTGCCTCCCTTAAAACTCAAAAACACCGGATAGATATGCCCGATGAATACGGAAAGGCCGACGAGCGCGACAAATAACGGCGTTGAAAAATAATAATGGGCCAAAAGGGTAGGTATCACCCCCTTCAATATGTCTCCCGCGAGGCACAGGGCTCCGGCAAGCTTTCCCGAGGTCCTTCCGACGTTCGTGGCCCCGATATTCCGGCTTCCAGCCGTCCTCGGGTCAACCCCTCCTAAAAACCTCGCTATTACAAGCCCTGTCGGCACAGAGCCCAAAAGATAAGAGACTATAATAAAGATAAAAAGCGCGAGATGCGTGTATTCCATATGTCGTAAACAGAAAAGCCGGTGGTTTACGGTTTCCGGCCATCTCCCTCCGTCAAAAAAAATTTTACTCCACTGTAACGCTTTTCGCGAGATTTCTCGGCTGGTCCACGTCCGTACCCCGGAAAACCGCCATATGGTACGCGAGAAGCTGCATGGGCACTGAAAGCACAAGGGGCATCAGGTAGTGCGGCGCGTGCTGTATGACCACGACGTCGTCGGCCTTGGCCGAGGCCTCGGTATCCCCTTCGCTCACGAAGGCTATTATCCTGCCTCCCCTGGCCTTCACCTCTTCCATGTTGGCGACGACCTTCGGGTAGTGCGCGTCCATGGGCGCGAGAAACACCACCGGCATAAACTCGTCTATCAAGGCTATTGGCCCGTGCTTCATCTCTCCGGCCGGATAACCCTCGGCGTGTATGTAGGAAAGTTCTTTCAACTTCAACGCGCCTTCGAGCGCGACCGGATAATTTATGCCTCTCGCGAGGAAGAGAAAATCCCTCGCGCGGAAGTATTTATTGGCTATCTTTTTTATCGCCTTTTCTTCATGCAAAACCCTCTCTATCCGGGCAGGGGTCTTCCTTAGCTCATGGACAAGCTCCATGCCCTTTGCCCTGTCGATCGTGCCCGTCCTCCTCCCGATATACAAAGCGAGCATGTAAAGCGCGGCAGTCTGCGCCGTGAACGTCTTCGTGGACGCGACCCCTATCTCAGGACCGGCGTGGGTGTAAAGCGTCCAATCGGCCTCGCGCGTGAGACTCGAGTCCGTGACGTTGCAGATAGCGAGCGTCCGCGCTCCCCTTCTCTTGGATTCCTTTATCGCCGCGACCGTGTCCGCGGTCTCGCCCGACTGGGATACGGCGATGACAAGCGTTTTTTTATCCACGACCGGGTTCCTGTACCTGAACTCGCTCGCGTAATCCACCTCGACCGGCAGGCCGGCCCATTCTTCGATGAGGAATTTTCCTATAAGAGCGGCGTGCCATGACGTGCCGCAGGCTACGATGCATATCCTCCGGACGCTTTTAATATTTACGCCGAACTCGTTAAAAAATATGTCTCCCTCTTCCTCCATGACGAGCCCCCTGAAGGTGTCGGTTATCGCCCTCGGCTGCTCGAATATCTCTTTAAGCATGAAGTGCCTGTAACCGCCCTTTTCGGCCGCGACCGGACTCCACTCTATGACCTTCGGACTCTTCGAAACGTCCAAGCCGTCTATCGTAGAGACCGTAACCTGACTGCGCGTTACGACGCACATCTCTCCGTCATCGAGGAATATGGCCCTCCTCGTTATTCCGATTATGGCCAAAACATCCGACGATATGATTGCCTCTTTGTCCCCGACGCCGCCTATGCCCACCACGAGCGGGCACTCCATCTTCGCGGCCACGAGTTTATCGGGTTCGCTTTTGCTCGCGACCGCTATGGCGTAAGTGCCTTTTACGCGCTTAAGCGCGACCCTCACCGCGTCCTCGAGCTTAGAGCCTTTTTTCACCTCGCGCCCTATGAGGTGAGCCAGTATCTCGGTGTCGGTTTCGCTCTTGAATTTGGCGCCGTCTTTTTTGAGTTCCTCCCGAAGGGGGATATAGTTCTCTATGATGCCGTTATGCACGACGGCAACCCCGCCCTCGACGTGCGGATGCGCGTTCTCCTCCGTAGGCCGGCCGTGCGTGGCCCACCTCGTGTGTCCTATGCCGACGTGGCCGGAAACAGGATTCTTCGCGACCTTTTCGACGAGTTTTTCTATCTTCCCGACGCTTCTCCTGAGCTCTATCTTGCCCTTGCTCAATACCGCGAGCCCGGAGGAATCGTAACCCCTGTACTCGAGCTTCTTAAGCCCCTCTATTATGACCTCCGCGGCGTCCCGGGGCCCTATGTATCCGACGATACCGCACATGGCGGAATCTCCCTTCTCAAGGCTTGTTTTTCGCGAGCCCTTTTCTCTTGACCCAGCCTTTGATTGTCTTCTGCTCGGCCCTTGCGATGGCTAAAGACCCTTCAGGCACGTTTTTAGTAATTGTGGAGCCGCTTCCGACGTAGGCGTTCTTGCCGACGGTAACCGGCGCCACTAACTGAGAGTCGCTTCCTATGAAGGCATTGTCTTTTATCGTCGTACGATGCTTTTTTGTTCCGTCGTAATTGCACGTTATGGTTCCCGCCCCTATGTTGACGCCGCTCCCGACGGTCGAATCGCCGATATAAGAAAGGTGATTGGCCTTGGAGCCGCGTCCTATGCGGCTATTCTTTATCTCGACGAAGTTCCCTATGCGCGCGCCCTCGCCTATGGCAGTTCCGGGCCTGAGTCTCGCGAAAGGCCCGACGACGGCGCCTTTCATGACCTTGGATGATTCTATCACGGAATAGCTCTTTATATGAGCGCCACCTTCGATAACGGAATCCCTTATGACAGAGCCCTCCTCGACTATGCAGTTGTCTCCTATGGCGGTTTTCCCCGTAAGGTGAACATTCGGGTGCAAGACCGTGTCGCAGCCGCACTTTACGCCGAAGTCAACGTAGGTCGAGCCGGGGTCGACGATAGTCGTGCCGTTTAACATCAAAGAGGTTAGGACGCGCCTTCTCATGACAGCATTGGCCCGCGCCAGTTCGACTCTGGTATTTACGCCCATGACCTCTTCGGGGTCCGTGTGGGTGAGGCATTTTATCTTTTCGCCCGTCGAATAAGCGATGCGAATGAGTTCCGGAAGGTAGTACTCGCGCTGCGCGTTAGAAACGGAAAGCCTTTTGAGGTTTTTGCTCAGAAATCCCGCGTTAACGAGATATATGCCGGTATTGACCTCG
>JBBTLC010000193.1:0-1797 GCA_038068875.1 Deltaproteobacteria bacterium | reverse complement strand
CTTGACTAAGATTGTTATGACCGGCACAAGGAGAGCGAACCACGTTATCGAAAGCCCGTCGCCGCCTTTAAGAATCCGTTCGACCGAACTCTTTATTATCTGGAATCCCAATACCGCCGCAAAGACCGCTACCGTTATTCCGGCAACCGGCTCGGCCCTTTTGTGCCCGAAGGGATGCCCCTCGTCCGCCTCTTTGTCGGATATCTTCACGCAAACGAATATGGCGATTGACGAAACCATGTCCGTAAGAGAGTTGAAGGCCTCTGATAAAAGCGCGATGCTTCCGGAGACGAGGGCCGCGTAAAGTTTAAGGAAAAATAAGCCGCCGTTACAAAAGATGTTTATGATCGTGGCGCGAAAGGCCGTTGGATTTAATTTGGATGACTTTCTGCCTTCGTGGGCAGGCTTTTCAACTGGATTAGCCATATTTCGGCTCCGGAACCGGTCGCTCGGCAAGGTTATGCAACGGGTTTTTTCTTCGCAGCGATGCTCTCGACGTGAGAGAAACTCTGGTGCGCCACTATGTACAAACTCTGCGCCCACGCTAAAGGAGTGTTCCAGTTCATCTTGCCGCCTGAGTAGAGTTCAGGGACCTTGCCGTCAAGGGTCATGACGGCCTCGCACCTTTCAAGGTAGAGCCGCGCCTTCTCTACCAGCTCCTTCGGAACCGGGAACATGTCTCCCGTATTAAGCGCCCTCATCGCGAGTTTGGAATAGGCGATACTCATCCACGCGAAGCCGAGCGGCCATTCGGCCTCGTTGCCGAACGGATTTTCCGGGTTGGAATTATAGTAACGGTCGCCCGGGTATCTCGCGAGGCCGTTTTCTCTTACGAGGTTATGCTCTATGTTTTTTATTATGGTCATGGCCTGAGCCTCGCTGACTATGTTATACGGCCATATGAGGCTCAACTGAGCCATATCGTGCGGCCTCGATTCCGACTCGGCCGGAAGCATCCTGTCGAGCGAGGCCCTGCCCGTTTCTATGAATTCCTGCGGCACCGGCACGTAATCGTAAAGATCTATCTTATGGGAATACTTGTGATGATAATACCCGTCGTCGTGCCACATGGTAAGGCCGGCCAAAACGCTCCCCACGCTCGACGAATGCGCCTCAGGCCCTTCCTCCCACATTCCGAAGTCCGGGTTCGAGTGCCACCTGACGGTCGTAAGATAAAGCACGATGTCTCTAAAGAGCAAAAGAGACTCGGCCCTGTCCGTGCCCGGCACGTTATGGCCTTTTTTAATGAGATCCCCCGTCTTGTAGAGAAAAAGCCCGAATATGTCCAACTGATGATGTCCCCACTGGTGGGTCAGTTCTTCGAGCGTTATGGGGTGCACGCGAGCGTGTATTACCTCGGCGGCGCAGCTTCCGAGGTAGTGGCGCTTTCTCGCGCCGCTCGAGATCTTATGCCTGTACTTCTGGAATATCCTCAAGATGAGACCGTAACTCTCTATCATCTTGTCGTAGGAGCCGACGTACTCGTTCGCGTAGGTGGCGTACATTATGTCGCGAAGCCAGAAGACGTCGTAGCGGTCGCCGCCGTTTTGCCCCCTGTAAGGAGAGGCGATGTAGCCGCCGTTAAGGCTACGGAGGTCTTCCAAGTGCTTGTAGGCTATTGCTAATTTTTGCCTGTCCGGAAGCCCGGTAAAAGGCGTTTCCAAGACTATACCTTCGGTCTTGTCGCCGCTTATTATGTCTTTTTTGGTCATCTCTAAGAAACCCACACCTTCAAGGCCTTAGGCCTCATGCTGAACGTTACCTTCTCGCCGCATCCGAACGGCTCGCCGTCTATCT
>JBBTLC010000192.1:0-2188 GCA_038068875.1 Deltaproteobacteria bacterium | reverse complement strand
TTAAGGAGGGGATTTTAAAGCAGGTCAGGGAGCAGGCGCTTTTTGCCGTGGAGGAGGCTGATTTAACGGTATTCCTCATGGACGGCAGGGACGGGCTTACCCCGGCCGACATTGAAATCGGCCGGATACTCCGCGAATCGAATAAACCCGTAATCTACGCCGTCAATAAGATTGACATTGAAAAGCTCCTCCCCGATGCATCGGAATTTTATTCGCTCGGCGTTAAAAAGATAATGTGCCTCTCTTCGGAGCACGGCTCCGGCGTCGGGGAACTCATAGACGAGATAACCGGAAAACTTCCCAAAGCGCCGCTTGAGGCAGTCGAGACCGACGAGGACGCGGTGAAGGTCGCGATAGTGGGGCGTCCGAACGTAGGCAAGTCGTCGCTCCTGAATAAGTTAATCGGCAAAGAGCGCGTCATAGTGTCTTCAATAGCCGGCACCACGAGGGACGCGATAGACACGCCTTTTGACAAGGACGGAAAGAAGTATCTTTTCATAGACACGGCCGGCATAAGGAAAAAGAGCAGGATAACCTTGAAGTTAGAGGCCTACTGCGTAGTCGAGGCCATAAAGAGCATTGAACGCGCCAATATCGCGCTTCTTGTAATAGACGGCATGGAAGGCCTGAAGTCGCAGGAAGAAAAAATCGGCGGGCTTATAGAAGACAGGGGCAAGTGCTGCGTGATAGTGGTTAACAAGTGGGACATAGTTGAAAAGGATTCCAAGACAGCGAGCGTTTACGAAGAAAGAATCCGGGGCATGATGCCGTTTTTGTCCTACGCGCCAATAGTCTTCATCTCCGCCCTTTCCGGCCAGAGGGTAAGCTCGGTATTCGACGTCATGGCGAGGGTCGTGGCGCAGGCAACTACGAAGTTTCAGACCGCCAAGCTCAACAAATGCCTTGAGGAATTCGTCGCCCGCCATCACCCTCCGGCTTACGCCGGTAAGGAGGTAAAGCTCTACTACGTTACCCAGACCCGCACCATGCCCCCGGCGTTCACCATATTCGTCAACAGGCCGGAAGGCATAGTGGATTCTTACAAAAGATACCTCGTGAACAGCTTTAGGGAATCTCTTTCCCTCGACTCAGCTCCTTTAAGGATTTCCTTCCGCAAAAGACGTTAATCGGTTATCAGTTATCGGTAAAAAATAAAATAACCAAGAACTGATAACCGATTACAGGTGTCATCCCTGCGTCTTTCTCCTCCCCTTTACAAGGGGAGGCCGGGTGGGGTAAGACAACCTCCCCCGCCCCCTCCTTGGTAAGGAGGGGAGTTAAAGGAGTAAATAAAACATTATGGGTGCTGGGTCACCCCTGTCCTGCGGACGGCACAATGAATCAATAAACCGCCGCAGCTTGCATGGCACGAGGCAAATTTGAACATTAGGGGTCAAGGGCTCAGCTCTTGCCAAGGCCTTTATTTTATTAAGATTTTTATTGTAAAATGCATTATTCTGTGCGAAAATTACCCTCTGTTTATAAAAACCAATAAGGATAAAGGTTACCCCATTTGTTCGACAGGCGAGACGCCTATCCTACAGGGGGTTAGGAGGATAAAGGAAAAATGAATCAACTTTATAAAAACATAGCTCTTTGGATAATCATCATAGCCACGGTGCTCTTGATGTACACCTTTCTTAATCAAAAGGCGCCTGAGGATAAGAAGATAATCTTCAGCGAGTTCATCGCGGCCGTTGAAAGCGGAAATGTGGACGAGGTCATGATTCAGGGGCAGAACATAAAGGGCGTTTACAAAAGCGACAAAAAAAAGTTTGTCACCTATGCCCCGAACGACCCGGAACTTGTCTCTAATCTCAAGGGAAAAGGCGTTAAGATATCGGCCGAACCGGCCGTGGACACGCCGGGCTGGGGCACGATATTCGTCTCATGGTTCCCCGTGCTTCTCATAATAGGATTTTGGCTTTTTTTCATGCGTCAGATGCAGTCCGGCGGAGGAAAGGCCATGAGCTTCGGTAAATCCCGCGCCAAGCTTCTTAACGAATCCCAGCAGACCAAAACCTTCAAGGACGTGGCCGGCATAGAAGAGGCAAAGGAAGAGGTAAGCGAGATAATAGACTTTTTGAAGGACCCGAAGAAGTTTACGCGCCTCGGCGGAAAGACTCCGAAGGGGGTTCTTTTAATGGGGGCTCCGGGCACGGGAAAGACGCTTTTGGCCAAGGCAATA
>JBBTLC010000191.1:0-2420 GCA_038068875.1 Deltaproteobacteria bacterium | reverse complement strand
CTTCGAACGTCCTCTGGAGCGCGATTATCGTCGGCACCACGTCAAGGGATTTCACCCATCTGTAGAAGGTCTCTATCTCCGAGCCTACTATCGCCTCTGCCTCCTCGGCCTCCTTTGACCTCTCTTTTATGTTGGCCTCGACGACATCCTGAAGGCTGTCTATGTCGTAAACGTAGGCGTTGTCTATATTATTTACCGATGGGTCAATGTTTCGCGGAACCGATATGTCTATGAAAAACATGGGCCTGTGCCTGCGCTCTTTCATTACTCCGGTAACGTGCTCCGGCTTTATGATGAATGTCGGCGAGCCGGTAGAGGCTATGACTATGTCAACGTCTTTCAGATGATGCTCGAACTCCCGGAATACTACCGGAGTTCCGTTGAATTCCCTCGCTAACTCGACAGCCCTCTCAAAAGTCCTGTTAGTTACGACTATGTCCCTCACCCCGGAATTCAAGAGGTGCTTCGCGGCAAGCTCGGCCATCTCTCCGGCTCCGATGAGCATCGCGCTTTTACCCGCCAAATCCCCGAATATCTTTTTGGCTAACTCCACCGCGGCGTAACTTATCGAAACGGCCGAGGCGCCTATCCGGGTCTCCGTCCTTACCCTCTTGGCCACGGAAAACGCCTTGTGAAATAACTTATTCACCACCGCGCCCGCGGTATTATTGTGCACGGCGTAACTATAGGCGTCCTTCACCTGTCCTAATATCTGCGGCTCGCCCAGGCACATGGAATCCAACCCGGCCGAGACCCTGAATATATGCCTTACCGCGTCTTCTCCGGTGTGAACGTAGAGGTGCTCGTCTAAGTTTTCAAGCGGGATATTGTGGTATTCCGAAAGAAATCTCTTTATCTCCCAAATGCCTTTTTCAATCGCAGGGGCTATGCCCGCCACCTCGACCCTGTTGCAGGTGGAGAGTATCACTGCCTCGTTAATGCCGTAGTTAGTGACGAGTTTCTTAAGGGCCTCGCCGATCGAGTCAACGGGGAAAGAAAGTTTTTCCCTTATGTCAACCGGAGCGGTTCTGTGGTTAAGCCCTACTATTATGAGGTTCATGGATTAGCCCTTATTGAGTTTCAAAAGCCCGTGCCCCTCTCCGAGAAGCACGTATATGATGAGCGAAGACGCAAGCAACACGCAAAACGCTATGACCGAATACTTAGCGGATTTCTTTCCGCGCCAGTCGGTGGTGAGCCGGCCGTGCAAAAGCGCGGCGTAAAGAAGCCACGTTATCAAGGACCACACCTGGCGGTGTTTCCACATCCAGTACGTGCCGAAGGTGTATTCGCTCCATATCGCGCCCGTTATGATGCCCAAGGTAAGGAGCGGAAACCCGTAGGTAAGGCAACGGTAATTCAACTCATCCAACACGTCGAGCGAAGGCAGAATGAAATACATCCCGCCGAACTTGCGGCTCTTGAGATGCCTTTCCTGAATGAGATACATGACTCCGAACGCGCTCGCCAGGGCGAAAAACGCGTTACCCAGTATGGCAAGGGTTACGTGAACCGGAAGCCACCAGCTCTCTAAAGCCGGAGATAAAGGCACGAGTTCGCCGGGCAAAAAAGACGCCGTCACAACGAGCAGAAACGCGAACGGCGCGACGAAAAGCCCCAGCACAGGGAGCCTGTAACGGTAAAGAAATACCATGAATATCCCCACCGAAAGCCACGCTAAAAAACTCATGGCCTCGTGGAGATTAGTAACCGGGAACCTTCCGCCCTCGACCCACCTTATGAGAATCGCCAGTGTGTGCGCGACAAAGCCCGCGATTACAACGTACTTTCCGGCAAGGAGGAATGCGTCACGCCGGGAAATAAGATACGCTATGTACGCAAGCGTGGACGCCAGATAAAGAAGCGCGGTTATGTAAAAGAAGGTCTTAATCAAAGATTATACCGGCTCTCCTGATATTGCCCCATCTCCACTTTGTAAAAAAAAATGGGTTGTCAGTTACTTCCTCTCCCTCCGCCTTACTGATTGGCGGATGGGAGAGGTTTTTTCTCCTCCCCTTTATAAGTGGAGGCCGGGTGGGGTAATATGCCGGCCCTGAAAAACTTTTCCCGGAGGGTTTAAATCTTTATCCCCAAAGAGGAAAGACCGTACCCTCTCCCCAAAAGCCCCTTAAGAAAACGGTCTATCCCCTGCCTGTCCTTTTTCCTCAAAAGCGCGAAAAAGACAGGACTCAGGAAATTCGCGTATATCCTTAATTTATTATCATTTTTCGAGCCTTTTTTCAATAACTTATTCCTTGCCGCGCCTATTATATTCACGAGGACCCCGAACTCACGGGGAATCATTTGATCGAGAAAAAGCCTGAGAGTCTTGGCGAGATACGGGCTTTTGCCTGAGGTTGATATTGCTATCATGAGGTCGCCTCTTTTGACTATGGCGGGCACGATGAACGCGCAAAGCT
>JBBTLC010000190.1:0-7050 GCA_038068875.1 Deltaproteobacteria bacterium | reverse complement strand
TCTATCGTGCCGTCCGTCCGCCTCAGGCAGGTGGTGACCCCCGCACCCGCAATATTTCAACTTGCACCGGGGTATGCCCACCATAGCGGTTTATTGATTTATCGTGCCGTCCGCAAGGACAATAAACCTTGACACGCTTGTCTGTTTTATATAATATTAAAGGTGTGGCTGGAAAATATTAATGTGCGTATAATCCATAACTTAGAACGGTTTTCAGGAAAGAGCGTCTTATGGCGGATAGATTAGGGGAATTGTTAATAAGGGAAAAACTCATAACCTCGGAGCAGTTGAACGAGGCCCTTTCCGAGCAGAAAAGAAGCGGCGGTAAATTGGGTTTAAACCTCACCAAACTCGGTTACCTGACCGAAAAAGACCTCACGACTTTTCTTTCCAAGCAGTATGGCATACCGACGATAGACCTTTACACCCACGAATTAGACCCGGAAGTCTCGAAACTCATACCCGAGGACGTTTCAAAGAAGTATCAGGTTCTTCCGGTGAGCAGGACCGGTTCGACGCTCGTCGTGGCCATGGCCGACCCGTCCAATATATTCGCGATAGACGACATCAAGTTTCTTACCGGGTATAACGTCGAGTCGGTGGTCGCCTCGGAGGCGGCCATAAAGGCGGCGTTAGAGAAGGCGTACGCGGCCCCGGAGGTCGAGATGGCTGTTGATGACGTCCTGACGGAGTTCGACGAGACCGAGATGGAGGTCATGAAGGAAGAGGAAGAGATCGATATCGGAGACCTCAAGAAGGCCGTCGAGGACGCGCCCGTGGTAAAACTCGTGAATTACATCTTGACCGAGGCGATAAAAAAGAAGGCGAGCGACATACACATAGAGCCTTATGAAAAGGCCTTCAGGGTGCGTTACAGGGTGGACGGGGTTTTGCATGAATTCATGAAGCCGCCGATGAAACTCAGAAACGCCATAGTGTCGAGGATTAAGATCATAAGCAGTCTCGATATAGCGGAAAGAAGGCTTCCGCAGGACGGAAGGATTAAGCTTAAACTCGGCAAAGACAAGGAGATGGATTACAGGGTTTCCGTCCTTCCGACGCTTTTCGGCGAAAAGGTTTGCATGAGGCTTCTCGATAAAAGCAACCTCCAGCTCGATATGACCAAGCTCGGTTTCGAGGAAAAGGCCTTGAAGGATTTCATGAGCGCCATACATAAGCCGTGGGGCATGGTGCTCGTTACCGGCCCGACCGGCTCCGGAAAGACGACCACCCTTTACTCGGCGCTTTCGGATTTGAATCAGATATCGGAGAACATCTCGACCGCGGAAGACCCGGTCGAGTTCAACCTCATGGGCATAAACCAGTGTCAGATGCACGATGACATAGGGTTAAACTTCGCGGCCGCGCTCCGAAGCTTCCTGAGGCAGGACCCCGATATAATAATGGTCGGAGAGATAAGGGACTATGAAACGGCCGAGATAGCGGTAAAGGCCGCGCTTACCGGGCATCTCGTGCTCTCCACGCTTCATACGAACGACGCTCCTTCGACCGTAAACAGGCTTCTTAACATGGGTATAGAGCCTTTTCTCGTGTCCTCGGCCTGTAACCTCATACTGGCGCAGAGGCTGGCCAGAAAGATATGCGTGAAGTGCAAGGAGCGGATAGAGGTGCCGGAAAAAGCCTTGGTGGATTTGGGAATTACGCGGGAACAGGCTGAGAAGGCCAACATCTCCCATGGCAAGGGATGCAGCGAGTGTAACGGCACTGGCTATAAAGGCAGGATAGCCCTTTACGAGGTCATGCCGTTTTCCGAGGGGATAAAAGACATGGTCTTGAACGGAGGCTCTTCGGCCGATATAAAAAGGCAGGCCATAAAAGACGGAGTCAAGACCCTCCGGATGAGCGGCATAAGCAAGGTGCTCGAGGGCATGTCAGCCATGGAAGAAGTGTTAAGGGTTACGATGGCCGATTGAAAAGGTTATCAGTAATCGGTGGACGGTTATCAGTAAAGATTGAAAACCGTCAGTCTTTTTCCGATAACTTCAAAGGAGCGAGGGCTTTAAAGTAGGGCAGGGCTTTAGCCCTGCTAAAATTGAAAAGACGCAACCCTAAAGGGTTGCCCTACGAAAAACCGCAACAAGTTATCGGTTGACGGTTATCGGTAAGTAGTCATTGGTTCTTGATTTTTACCGATAACTGATAACCGATAACCGATAACGTTTCAAAGGAGCGCAAGATGTCAGTGGAAACACCGCAACAGCCGCAGCAGAAAGTGGATATGCAGTTTCTTCTGAAGGCGCTTATCGAAAAAGGCGGGTCAGACCTTCACATTGCCGCCGGTGGTCCGCCGAGGCTTAGGATAAACGGGAGCCTGCAACTCATGAACCTCCCTCCCGTCGGCGGCATTGAAACCAAGCAACTTTGTTATTCCATTCTTACGGACGCGCAGAAGCATAAGTTCGAAGAGGACAATGAACTCGATTTATCCTTCGGGCTCAAGGGGCTTTCGAGGTTCAGGGCTAATATTTTCCTCCAGAGGGGCACGGTGGCAGGGGTCTTCAGGGCCATACCGTTTCAGATAAGGACCATACAGGAACTCGGGCTACCCCCGATTGTCGAGGAATTGACTAAAAAGCCGAGGGGACTTGTGCTCGTGACCGGCCCTACCGGAAGCGGAAAGTCAACGACCCTTGCCGCGATGATTGACAAGATAAATAACGAGGAACCCGGGCACATAGTCACGATAGAAGACCCGATAGAGTATCTGCACACTTCGAAGATGTCGCTTGTTAACCAGAGGGAGGTCGGGGCCGACACGCATAACTTTAAGCGCGCTATGAGGTCGGCCTTGAGGCAGGATCCGGATGTGGTTCTTCTCGGCGAGTTGAGGGACATGGAGACCATAGAAACGGCCTTAACGATAGCCGAGACAGGGCATTTGTGTTTCGCCACGCTCCACACTAACTCCGCCGTTCAGACCATAAACAGGATTGTGGACGTGTTCCCCGCCCACCAGCAGCCCCAGATAAGGGCGCAGTTGTCGTTTGTGCTGGAAGGCGTCCTCTCCCAGATACTCGTTACCAAGGCCGACGGCAAGGGAAGGTCTCTTTGTCTCGAGGTGCTGATACCGAACGCGGCCATAAGAAATCTTATCCGCGAAGACAAGGTGCACCAGATTTATTCGCAGATGCAGGTGGGGCAGACCAAGTATTCGATGCAGACCATGAACCAGGCATTGATGAGTCTTTTCGCGAGGAGGCTCATAACGCTCGACGAGGCCTTCGGCAGGAGTTCCGATCCCGAGGAATTGCGCCAGATGATGGTGAACGCGGGGGCCATGAAGCCAAGGCCACCCGGCAGTTAAAAAGTAGGGGGCAAAAGATTTTTTGCCCCCTACCAAAGAAGGAGATAATGTTTTATGCCAAAATTTACTTATCTAGGCAAGACAATAAGCGGGCAGCCGGCAAAGGGCGAGATAAACGCGCCGAACCTTGCCGACGCTACCGCCATACTGAGGCGCCAGCAGATAATCCCCTCGACCTTGGCCGAGAAAAAGGCCGGGTTCAACATACAAATACCGGGCTTCGGCGGTTCTGTCAAGACCCGCGAGATTGTCATATTCACGAGGCAGTTCGCCACAATGATAGACGCCGGGCTTCCGCTCGTGCAGTGCCTCGACATTCTCTCGAGCCAGCAGGAAAACGCGTTATTCAAGAAAACTCTCTTGGAGGTCAAGCAGAGCGTCGAGGGCGGCACAACGCTCGCCGATGCGTTGAGCAAACACCCGAAGGTGTTTGACCAGCTTTTCGTGAACCTCGTCGCGGCCGGAGAGGTGGGTGGCATACTCGATACAATATTGAACAGGCTTTCGGGATTCATGGAAAAGGCCGAAAAGTTGAAGGGCGAGGTAAAAGGCGCGCTTACCTATCCGGTTGTCGTCATACTTATAGCCATTGTCATAGTGACGGGCCTTTTGGTATTCGTCGTTCCCATATTCGAGGGCATGTTCGCCGGTTTCGGCAAGGCCCTTCCGATGCCGACGCAGATGGTCGTTGGCATGAGTAACGCCATTAAGAATTATTGGTATTTAATCATAGGAACGGTCGTCGGGACATTCGTCGGAATCAAGAGGTATTACAAGACGACCGGCGGCAGAAGGGTCATGGACGGCATATTCCTCAAGATGCCGGTCGTGGGGGATATATTGAGGAAGACAGCCGTAGCGAGGTTCACGAGGACGCTCGGCACCATGCTTTCAAGCGGCGTGCCCATACTCGAAGCCCTTGAGATAGTAGCTAAAACGGCCGGCAACGTCGTTATAGAGGCGGCCATCATGAAGGCAAGGCAGAGTTTGAGCGAAGGGAAAACCCTTTCCGAACCTCTTGCGGAGACGAAGGTGTTCCCCGGCATGGTCACGCAGATGATTACCGTTGGAGAAACCACCGGCGCGCTCGACACCATGCTCAGTAAGATTGCCGATTTTTACGAGGACGAGGTGGACGCGGCGGTAGGCACTTTGACCGCGCTCATAGAACCCATGCTCATGGCCTTCCTCGGGGTGGTGGTCGGCGGATTGGTTATAGCTCTTTATCTTCCGATATTCTCGCTTGCCGGGGCAGTCGGCGCATAAGGGAAGATGGCCGTAAAAATCGAGCATTCGCTTCGCAGTAAACTCCTCGCGTTGATGATTTTGAGGGTGGTTGTGGCCTTCGTGTTTTTGGCCGTTGCCACGTGGTTCCAACTCCGCGGCTCGCAGAAAGTCCTTTCCATATACCCGCTTTACGCAATCGTCGCGGTCATCGGTTTTCTTACCATATTATATGCCATAGTAATAATGAGGATAGAGCGGCTCGTCTTCTTCGGCTATATCCAGTCAGCCGCGGATATAGCCGTGATAACCGTCATAGTTTACGCGACGGGCGGCATTGACAGTTATCTCTCCATACTTTATCATCTTTCCGTCATAGGAAGCGCGGCGATACTCGGCAAGAGGGGCGGTTATTACTCCGCCTCTCTTGCCACCATAGCGTTCATTTCTCTTTTAAGCCTGGATTTTCACAAGATGCTGCCCATCGGTTTCAGGCTCGTAAATCCTTCCCCCGGAATGTTATGGGAGAACGTGGCCACGACCATCTCAATAAACGCGCTCGGGTTTTTTACCGTAGCCTACCTGACCGGATACCTTGCCGGCAGGACGCTTACGATGGAAAAGGAACTTGAAGAAAAGGAGATAGATTACGGAAGGCTGGAGACGTTAAATCGCCTCATAATAGACAACATAACGAGCGGCATAATGACTCTGGACGAAAAACGGAGGATAACGAGCTTCAACCGCGCCGCAACCGGCATTACGGGTCATGTCTTGAAAGACGTGTATTATAAGAACGCGGACGAGGTATTTCCGGGTATCTTCGAGGCGCTCATGCAAAGCTTGCCCCGGCGGGCGGTAAGCAGGGGCATGGGCAGGGCTTCGCGGATTTCCGACGACGTGACGAGAAGCGAAAAGACATTCAGGTCGAAAGAAGGCAAGGATATTACGATCGGCTTCATGATTTCTCCCGGCAAAGGCGGGGACATGACGAGCATAGTCATATTTCAGGATCTCACGAGGCTTAAAGCTCTTGAAGAAATGATTCGCCGCGACGACAGGCTTAAGGCCTTGGGGGAACTCTCCGCCGCCATAGCCCACGAAATAAGAAACCCGCTTGCATCCATAAGCGGCTCGATACAGGTCTTGCGGCAAGACCTCGCGCTTACTGGCGACAAATCGCATCTCATGGAGATAGTCTTGAGGGAGACCGAGCGTCTGAATTCGCTTATCACGGATTTTTTGCTTTTCGCCAGGCCGGCAACGGAGAAAAAGCAGCGGTTCGACCTCGCGGAGGCGATACGAGAAACTCTTGACGTTTTAGGCAATAACCCCGACATCGGCGGCCGCATAAAAGTCGAAAACAGGATTGAGGGGCCTATTTTTCTGGAGGGCAATAGGCGGCAGATGGTGCAGGTCTTCTGGAACCTGTTCCTGAACGCCGTAAGCGCCATGCCGGAAGGCGGCGCTCTTACGGTTATCTCGCGCGTACTCGGGGCAGGGGCATCCATGCCGCTTTTTAACCGGCCGGCCGGCGCTTTGCCTCGTCCGCCCGCCTTACTGATTGGCGGGCGGGAGGACGCGGTTGAGATAGATATATCCGATACGGGCGTGGGTATCAAGCCCGAAAATATCGGAAGGGTATTCGACCCGTTTTTTTCAACCAAGGATTCCGGCACGGGGTTAGGGCTTTCGCTGGCGCACAGGATTATAGAAAATCACGGCGGCGTTATAACGGTAAAAAGCGCGCCTGGCGAAGGCACGACGTTTCGCGTAACACTTCCTTTGACGTCCGAAGAGGCGGAAGCAGAATGATACGGTTATTTCCTCTCCCCAAGGGGGAGAGGGGAGCGGGGCACCCATGCGAAGCATGGGTCGGGGGACGAGAGGCACGGGAATGACAGAATAGATAGGCACGTGTGGCTGATTTCCGTCGGGGCAAGTGGAAGCCCCAATCTTAAAAAAGGCGATTTAAGTTTATGGGAAAATACAAAATACTCGTAGTTGACGACGAAAAAAGCATGAGGGAGTTTCTCTCCATAATGCTCGGGAGGGAGGGTTATTCGGTGGAGGCCTTTCCCTCAGGCGAGGCGGCGCTTGAATACTTCAAAGGTAATGCCTGCGACCTTGTGATGGCGGATATGAAGATGCCCGGCATGGGTGGGCTGAAGCTCCTTAAGGCAGTGAAGGATATTAATCCCGACGTTACCGTCATAATGATAACGGCTTACGCCTCGGTGGACAGCGCGGTTGAGGCCATGAAGTCGGGGGCATACGACTATTTCATAAAGCCCTTTAACGTCGAGGACATAAAGATACACATAAAGAGGGCGCTTGAGTGGAAAAGGCTCGAGAAAGAGAATATCCTTCTCAAGAAGGATTTCGAGAGCCGGTACGGTTTCGGGAACTTAATCGGCGCAAGCCCGCGGATGCTCGATGTATACGCCTTCATAAAGAGCATCGCCTCCACGAAAGCCAACGTGTTGATAAGCGGGGAGAGC
>JBBTLC010000189.1:1371-5296 GCA_038068875.1 Deltaproteobacteria bacterium | reverse complement strand
CGTACGGTTTCTTAATGCCCCCCTCCCCCCAACCCTCTCCCCTTGGGGAGAGGGAGCAGTTGATTTTTTCCTCCCTTTTTCAAAGGGCAGGGTTCCCGTTGCCGCGAAGCATTGCAACGGGAAGAAGGAGGGATTCCCAATCATGGGCGCCATAACAAATTACTTGCCGCTTTTCAAACTCAGGATATGCTCGCTCATTACGTTCAGCGCGGTCGTCGGGTTTATCTCCGCCGGAGTGGTCAACGTCTCGTTTTCGTCCCTCGTTTTGCTCGTGTTCGCGACCATGCTCGCGTCAGCCGGAGCGAGCGCCTTTAACCATTATTTCGACATGGACATAGACGCCCTGATGCCGAGGACGAAGGCGCGCCCCATTCCTTCGGGCGGGGTAACGGACGGAAAGGTCGTGCTCGCCCTGGCCGTAATTCTTCTCGCAATCTCGCTCGCGGTCTCGTCTCTTTGGCTTAACTACATGGTGGGGCTGCATCTTTTGTTAGGCGCTTTGACGTACGCCATACTCTATACGGCGTGGCTTAAGAGAAGGAGTTGGGTGAACATAATAATAGGCGGGCTCGCGGGAAGTTTCGCAGTGCTCGCCGGAGGGGCTTCGGCGACGCCCGAGTTATGCGCGGCGCCGGTTCTCTTGGCGATAACCATGTTTTTCTGGACTCCGTCGCATTTTTGGAGTTTCGCCATACTCCACAGGGAAGAGTATGAAAAGGCCGGGGTGCCGATGCTTCCTAACGTCATAGGGGATTCGAGGACGGCCCGCTGGATACTCTTGAACACCGCAGTTCTCGTGCTCAGTTCTTTCCTTCCTTTTTTCTTCGGATACCTCGGAGCTGTCTACGCGGCCGTAGCCGTAGCGGTCGGGATTTATTTCCTGGCCATGAACCTGAAACTCATCCGCTCCCAGTCGAAGGAAATAGCGAAGGCGAATTTCAGGGCGTCCATGGTTTACCTCGGATGCCTTTTCATGGCGGTCATAGCCGACGCGTACCTGCCTCTTTGGTAGCGGTTTCGCCTGGTTGTCCGCCAAATTTTGCGTAGCAAAATTTGGCGAGATCCGCCCTTTTTACGTTTCTCGAAGAGTATGTTATAATGCGCTTCAATGCCTAAGATGGCCCCAGCAGGCAGTAAGCAGGGGCGCCGAAGGCAGGGCGATGGTTTCCCCCCTTTTTTTTCAAAGGGGGGTTAGGGGGGATTTTTGGTTTTTTTTAACGGCATAGCGGCGTTCATCGTATTTCTTTTCTTTTCTTCCTCTGCCTTCGCTTACCAGGACCCCTTGCTCGAATCCAAGGATGCCGCCGAGGCGGTGAGGATGGCGGACGAGGCAGTCGGAAAAATTCCGGATGATTACACCCTCGTTGACCAGGACGGCAAAACCTTTCATTTGTCCGATTACAAAGGCAAACCCCTTGTCGTAAGCTTCATCTATACCAGTTGCGAAAGCGCCTGCTCCACAATAACCATGAATCTCGACAAGGCTTTTCGCAAGGCAAGGGACGGCTTCGGGGCTAAGTTTTCGGCATTGACCGTGGGCTTTGACTCGGACCGCGATACGCCATCTGCCATGAAAAAGCACGGCAAGCACTTTGGAGTTGATTTTTCAAAGTGGAAGTTCGCGTCCGCCGATAAAAAAACCATCGAGGCCATGACAAGGGATTTCGGCTTTACGTACAGAAAAATCAAGTCTGACTTCAGCCACCCTAACATGGCGAGCGTTTTGGACTCGAACGGCAGGATATACGCCCAACTTTACGGTATGGCATTGACTTCCGACGACGTGTTGAAGCCTGTTTACGCGGCAACGATGCCCGGCGCTTCGGCCCCTCCGAAGTGGAAAGATGCCGCTAACATTAAAGACATCCTCCGCGCCCTCTGCTACACCTACGACCCCAAGACAGGCGCTTACCGCTTCGATTATTTAATGCTCTTTCCGATAGGCTTGGGTCTTATTGTACAAGGGGCGATAGTATTCGTCATAGTGTATCTTTACAGGCAAAGCAAACGCGTGGGAAACGCGCCTCTTTAATAGTCTTTTTTATCGCAAAACTTACGGCAGGGTGAAGGATATAACCGGAGGCCGGTTATGAAAAAGAAGAACATCAAAAAAATAGTAAGGCAAGGGTATGCCAGAATAGCCGTCAGGGGCGCTTCTTGTTGCGCCCCTAAAATCTCGTGCTGCGGTCCCACGGCTTCGCCCGGAAGCATAAGCAAAAAAATCGGGTATAAAGACGAAGAACTTGATTCGATTCCCGAGGAATCGAACATGGGGTTGGGGTGCGGAAACCCGCTTGCCATTGATTCTTTGAAAGCGGGCGAGACTGTGCTCGACCTCGGCTCCGGCGCGGGCATGGATTGTTTTTTAGCCTCAAGCAGGGTCGGCAAAAAAGGCAAGGTCATAGGAATCGACATGACTCCGGAGATGCTTGCGAGGGCGAGGCGAAACGCGGTAAAAGGCAATTATAAAAACGTCGAGTTCAGGCAGGGCGAGATAGAAGACCTTCCTGTCGGGGATAATACGGTTGACGTCATAATCTCGAACTGCGTCATAAATCTCTCGCCCGATAAGGAGAAGGTTTTCAAGGAGGCCTTCAGGGTCTTAAGGCCGGGCGGAAGGCTAATGGTCTCGGACATAGTTCTTTTGGAGGAACTGCCGGAAGACATAGCGAATTCGATAGAGGCCTATGTCGGCTGCCTTGCCGGAGCCGTCGGGAAGGACGAATACCTGAAGGCGATAAAAGACGCCGGATTTAAAAGCGTTAAGGCGCGGAGCGAGGCGTCCTATCCGCTCGAACTCATGATAAGCGACCCCGGCGGAGGGGCATTGATGAAAGATCTTAAGATGACGGATAAAAAACTTAAAAAGATAGCCTCTTCCATAGCGAGCATAAAGGTTTACGGGGTAAAAAAGAAGGGATAAACGCGTGAAGCCCCTCCTGTTTTTTCCTTGCAATGGCTCGCCCAAAGATGTTACATAAATAGATACCCTTAACGCAGGTTTTAGAGAGAAGTTTTACTGCCGGAAGGAGAGATGTCCGAGCGGCTGAAGGAACGCGCCTGGAAAGCGCGTGTACATTAACGTGTACCGAGGGTTCGAATCCCTCTCTCTCCGCCAAATTTTGCGTAGCAAAATTTGGCGAGATCTCGCCGTTTTGCAAAGCAAAACGGCGGATCCGCCAATAAAAGCAAAGCGGTTTGCGGGCGCTGTTGATAGTCGGGTCTCGCGCAATGGGTTGGCGCAAATCCCGCCAGGTCCGGAAGGAAGCAACGGTACGCGTATTTATCCATGTGCCGCGAGGAAGCCCGGCTATCAATAGCGCCCGTAAGCAGTTGCCGGCGGACAGTGTAGGACAGGCGTCCCGCCTGTCTATCGGAAAACGGTTGTCGGTTATCCGTGGATGGGTACCGGTAACCGATAACTGATGACGGATAACTGATATTGGAGTCTATGGGTTATCAGGTAATAGCAAGGAAGTGGCGGCCGGCTCTTTTTACCGAGGTCATTGGCCAGGAAAGTGTCGTGAGGACGCTCAAGAACGCGGTCTCATCAGGCAGGATCGGCCATGCCTATCTTTTTTCCGGCCCGAGAGGGGTCGGAAAGACGACAATCGCCCGCATATTCGCCAAGTGCCTGAACTGCGTCAAAGGCCCTACCTCCGAACCGTGCAACGCGTGCGGCCTGTGCAAGGCCATAACGGGCGGCCATTCGGTGGACGTTCTGGAGATAGACGGCGCGTCCAATACCGACGTGGATAACATAAGGGAACTTAGGGAGAGCGTCAAGTACGCGCCTGCCGAGGGTAAATACAAGATATACATAATAGACGAAGTCCACATGCTTTCCAAATCCGCCTTTAACGCCCTTCTTAAAACCCTCGAAGAGCCGCCGCCTTTCGTGGTTTTCATGTTCGCCACCACCGAG
>JBBTLC010000189.1:0-1361 GCA_038068875.1 Deltaproteobacteria bacterium | reverse complement strand
TTCGACTTTAAGCGCGTTCCGGTAAGAAAGATTCACGACAGGCTGGCCGACATAGCCAAAAAAGAAGACATCAAAGCCTCTGATGACGCCCTATACCTCATAGCAAGAGAGGCGGACGGGAGCATGAGGGACGGCCAGAGCCTGCTTGAGCAGGTAATATCGTTCTCAGGCGCCTCCATAGGGCGCGTTGAGGTCTTGGACGCCTTGGGCCTCATGGACAGAACTGTCATATTCAACCTTTGCGAGGCCGTTCTCAAAAAGGACGCAATAGCGTGTCTGAATATTGTTGAAAAGATGCATGTTTTCGGTTATGATTTTAAGAAGGTAATCAGCGAACTTCTCGAGCAGGTAAGGGACCTCGCGGTAATAAAGGTTACCGACGGGGCCTCGTTTCCGGATCTTCCGGAAAGCGAGATGAATATACTGAGGGATCTGGCCGGGCTTGCCGGGCTTGAGAGGTTGCAACTCCAGTTTTCGGTTTTAAGCAAAGGTTACGAGGAACTCATAAGGTCAACGACGCCGCGGTATTCGCTTGAGATGACGCTCTTGAAGGCGCTCCACATGGACGACGTGACGCCGATGAGCGAGATAATTTCGAAGATCGACGCCTTAAAGGGAAGCGCGGTTCCCCCCCGACCCACGCCGCTTCGGGGTACCCACTCGGAGAGTGGGTCGGGTGCCCCGAAAGGGGGGTCGGGGGGGATTGCGGTTCCGGCGCCTTTGGTAAAAAAAACTTTTGCAATTGAAAAACCAGAGATAGAGGTCAAGGAAAACGCGCCGGCTGCCGATTGTGCCCCGGTTAAAGCTTCAAAGCCTTTGGTTAAGCCGGATGCCGCTTCGCTCGACGACGCTCCTAAGGCCGCGGTAAAGACGGGACAAGCTGACGTAATTCCGGATTTTCTGGATTACCTCAAAGAACGGGACAGGCTTACGTTTAATCGTCTCGAATCCCAAACAGTAAGGCTCGAAGGCGGAACCCTTATCGTGGAGGCAGGGCCGGAGAGTTTTGTTTTTTTGCAGCTTAAGAAGGATATTCTGTCGGAAGCGGCGGAGGATTTCTTCAAGAAGAAGATGATTATAGTGGTCAATAAAAGGGAAGATTCGAATCCGGCGAAGAAGACTATCGCTTTGCCGACCTCGGGTAAAGACCCCGTAGTGATGGACGCCGTTACCACGCTCGGCGCGAAGTTGATAGACGAAAGAATAAGGTGATTGTGAAGGATATTTCGAACATAATGAAGCAGGCGCAGAAGATGCAGGAGAAACTCGCCCTTGTGCAAAAGGAACTCGCGACCCGCACCTACGCGGCATCAAGCGGCGGCGGCATGGTAAAGGCGATTGTTAACGGGAGCCACAGGGTC